>CAYYLZ010000014.1:0-42567 GCA_964472725.1 uncultured Oscillospiraceae bacterium | reverse complement strand
AGAAAATCTCAGCTCGATTAATATAACACATATTTCCGGCTTTGGCAAGAGGTAAATTAAAATATTTTTATCTTTTTTAAACTCCTGCAAATTTGAATACAATTCCTGCCACAGCGGACAGGGCGATAAAGATAACGGGATGCAGTTTTTTCAGCGGTTTAACAAAGTTGGTGAGCACGTAAACTATTGCGGCGAGTATGAGTGACTTGAAGTCGAAAAGGCTGAGTACTCCCCCGCCCTGCTGCCAGGTTTCCACGTTGAGCAGCGAGATTTTAAGAACAAGGACACCGGCTGCTGCGATAAGCGCAGTTGACGCGGGGCGTATCGTATAGAACGCAGACTTGACGTACTTATTGTCGCTGAAGCCTGCGAGAAATTTGGCGATAATAAGTATTATGATTATAGAAGGCGTTACAAGGCCGAGGGTAGCGATGATAGCGCCGGGAATTCCGGCCGTGGTGAAGCCCACAAAGGTGGCCATATTTACACCTATTGGGCCGGGTGTGGACTCGGATACGGCTATCATGTCGGCGAGCTTATCGTAAGTGAACCAGCCGGTTTTGTCGGAAAGGTTGTAAAGAAACGGAATGGTTGCCATTCCTCCGCCTACGGCGAAAAGTCCGGTCTTGAAAAATTCAATGAAAAGGCGCAGATAAATCATTTCTTTGCCTCCAGACTCTTGATAACTATACCCGCTGCGGCGGCAAGAATAACATATACCACGGGAGAAAGATTTGTGAATACAGAAAGAATAAATACTATCGCAAATATTACAAGCGTGACCTTATCCACAACGGCTTTCTTCCAAAGCTTGACTACAGCATTGAGTATCAGCACGCAAACGCAGGCTCGTATACCGGCAAATGCATTCTGAACTATGGGAGAATCGGCAAAGTTGTTTACAAAGGCAGCAATAGCGATGATTATTACCAGCGAGGGGAAAACAACGCCGAGTGTGGCAAGTATAGAGCCGGCAAGGCCTTTGATTTTTCTGCCCACAAAGGTTGCGGTATTTACGGCTATGACGCCGGGAGTGCACTGCCCTATAGCGTAATAGTCCATAAGCTCTTCCTCGGTTGCCCATTTCTTATTATCAGCCACTTCCCTTTGCAGTATCGGGAGCATGGCATAGCCTCCTCCGAAAGTCAGCGCGCCGACTTTGGCGAAGCTTAAAAACAAATCAAGATAGATATTCATACTCAGTCCTCCATGGACGGAAAAGAACCGCCCAATACACTATACTGCGTATTGGGCGGAATTGTCAATTATTCAGACCATTTCCAGTTCTTAACTTCCGGCAAATCTTCGCCGTAGGTATAGATATACTGCTTGTGCTCTACAAGCTTGTCGCGCATGTGCTGGATAAGGTAAGCGCCGCGGTTCTTAAGTCGGGGGATACGGTTGATAATGTCAATAACAAGATGGAAACGGTCAATGTCGTTCTGTACGCGCATATCGAAGGGGGTAGTAATGGTGCCCTCTTCCTTGTAACCGAGAACGTGGAGGTCACGGTTCTTGCGGCGGTAGGTAAGCTCGTGAATGAGGGTAGCGTAGCCATGATATGCAAACACAATGGGCTTATCTTCGGTGAAGAGATTGTTGTACGCAGTGTCGGAAAGACCGTGAGGATGCTCGCTTTCGGGCTGCAGACGCATCAGGTCAACTACGTTTACAACTCTCAGCTTGACCTCGGGCAGCTCCTTGCGGATTATGCTTACGGCCGCCAGCGCTTCAAGAGTGGGCGTTTCACCGCAGCAGGCTACGACTACGTCGGGCTCTTCGCCCTGGTCATTGGAAGCCCAATCCCAAATTCCTATGCCCTGAGTGCAGTGAACGATGGCTTCCTCCATGGTGAGCCACTGGGGTCTGGGGTGCTTGGAAGTGACAAGAACGTTGACGTAATCCTTGCTCTTTATGCAGTGGTCAAAACAGGACAGCAGGCAGTTAGCGTCCGGGGGCAGATACATACGAATAACGTCTGCCTTCTTATTTGCGATGTGATCAAGGAAGCCGGGATCCTGATGGGTAAAGCCATTGTGATCCTGCTGCCATACGTTGGAGGAAAGAACGTAATTAAAGGAAGCTATGCTCTGTCTCCAGGGAATCTGATTGCAGACCTTGAGCCATTTTGCGTGCTGCGCTGCCATGGAGTCTACAATGCGGATAAAGGCCTCGTAGCTGTTGAAGAAGCCGTGTCTGCCGGTAAGCAGATAGCCTTCAAGCCAGCCCTGGCACAAATGCTCGGAAAGGGCGGAGTCAACGACACGTCCATCGTCGGAGATGAACTCGTCGTTATCCAGGGTCTCCCCTGCCCACATTCTGTCGGTTTCCTCAAAAACCTTGCCAAGACGGTTGGACATGGTTTCGTCGGGGCCGAAAATGCGGAAGTTGCGGTGCTCGGCGTTGAGCTTTACAACATCTCGAACATAGCCGCCCAGCTCTATCATATCCTGTGCCTCAACTGCGCCGGGAGCAGGAACATCTACTGCATACTTACGGAAATCGGGCAGGATAAGCTCTTTGAGCAGCAGACCGCCGTTTGCGTGGGGATTGGCGCCCATTCTACGGTTGCCCCTGGGAGCGAACTCCTTAAGGTATGCCTTGATGCTGCCGTCCTCTTCGAAAAATTCCTCGTGGCCGTAGCTTCTGAGCCATTCTTCGATTTGAGCGATATGCTCTTCACTGTCGGGATTTATCGGAACCTGATGAGCACGGAATGTACCCTCTATCTGCTTGCCGTCAACGTATTTGGGGCCGGTCCAGCCCTTGGGGGTGCGAAGGATTATCATGGGCCAAACGGGGCGGACTTCCAACGCGTTGTTTACAGCCTTCTGCTTTATTTCGAAAATTTGTGCCATTGCCTTATCGAGAGCGGCGGACATCTTGGCGTGCATATCCATAGGTTCTTCGCCCTCGACAAGTATGGGAGACCAGCCGCAGCCCTCAAAGAATTTGATCATTTCATCTTCGGGGATACGGGCAAAAATGGTGGGATTGCTGATTTTATAGCCGTTCAGGTGCATAATGGGCAGAACGGTACCGTCGTTTTCGGGATTGATGAATTTATTGGAATGCCAGGACGCGGCGAGAGGGCCGGTTTCGGCTTCGCCGTCACCTACTACGCAGGCTGCGATAAGCTCGGGGTTATCAAACACGGCGCCGAAAGCGTGAGCGAGAGAGTAACCGAGCTCACCGCCTTCATGAATGGAACCGGGAGTTTCGGGGGCAACATGACTGGATATGCCACCGGGATAGGAAAATTGCAGGAACAGCTTTTTGAGACCGTCAAGGTTTTCACCTACATTGGGGTAGAATTCACTGTAGCTGCCTTCAAGGTAAGTGTGAGCAACCATGGCGTTGCCGCCGTGTCCGGGGCCGGAAAGGTAAATCATATTAAGATCATATTTGTTTATGATACGGTTGAGATGGGTATAAATGAAGTTCTGACCGGGTACTGTTCCCCAGTGACCGACAATTTTCTTCTTGATATGCTCTGCCTTAAGGGGCGTTTTGAGCAGCGGATTATCGCGAAGATAGAGCTGGCACGCCGCAAGGTAGTTGGAAGCGCGCCAATACGCGTCGATAAGCTTTAGCTCATCTTCGCCAAGCGCCTGTGCATTTTGTGCGTTTATAAGTTTTTCCTTATACATAAGATCACCTCTTGCAATAGTATCGCTTATGTGTCATATATTATCAGTTCATCATAAACTGAATGTAAAGCATAAAAGGAGGAATGGCGTTGAATATTTCATATTTTCTAGGAGCCAACAGCTACCGGGGTTTTTATTCTATGTACGATGATCTGGTAATCTCCCAGGATGTGGCTCGGCTGTTTATAATAAAAGGCGGTGCAGGCTGTGGTAAATCTACCTTTATGAAAACAATAGCCGCAGCCGCCAATGATGCGGGGCTTGATGTGGAGCGGGTTTTGTGCTCTGGTGACCCCGATTCTTTGGACGGGATTTTCATTCCGCAGCTGCGTATTGCCTATGTGGACGGAACAGCGCCGCATGCCGCTGTTACCATGTGGTAAAAAAAGCTTGAACTGATGTTGTTTTTTGCTATAATCAACGTATATATATTATATTACTTGCAATGGATATGACGTGATAATTGCAACATTTGTGCTGCGATTATTATACAATAAATCACTCAAAAAGAAAAGAGCTGCATTACCATGTATGAAATTTTTAATGTTGGCGCGGTGCGAGGAAGTGAAGCTTTTTTGCTGGTAAACGACGAGGGTGCTGCCCTTATCGACTCCGGTTTCGCATTTTGCGCCGACGAAATGATAGAGAACGCTGAGAAACGCTTAAACGGTCGTAAGCTTGACGCTATACTTCTCACACACTCTCATTATGACCATGCGTCGGGAGTTCCCTATTGCCGCGAAAAATGGCCTGAGGTAAAGGTTTACGCCGCCGCTTATGCCAAGCGTGTGTTCGAAAGAGCAGGAGCTTTGAAGACTATTCGGGAAATGAACGATAATGCCGCAGCGGTATTCGGTAGACCCGAATATCGTGTACTTAATAGCGGTCTTTCCGTTGATGTGCCCGTATCCGATGGAGATACGATAGAAGTCGGCAATATGAGGTTAAGCGTTATCGAAACTCCGGGACATACCATGGACTGCATATCGTTCTGGTGCGAAGAAGAGAAACTGCTTATCTCTTCGGAAACCATAGGTTATCCCCTGCTGCCTCATAAGGTCTCTCCTACCTTCCTTGTGGGATATCAGATGACCATTGACGCTATCCGCAGACTGAGTGTACTTGGGGCTGAAAAACAGCTTATTTCACATTTGGGGGTTGTTGATAAGGCGTTTATTGATGAATTCCTTATTAAATCCGAAATTTGGATGGAAAAGACCAAGGATATGATACTGACAGCTCATGCCGAAGGCAAAACCAATGACGAAATACGAGGTATTTTGAAGGAAGAGTTTTACAGGGGCGAGATCATCCCGCTCCAGCCGGAAAAAGCATTTGACCTTAATTCCTATTACATGGTAAATATGATAATCAGAGAATGTGCGGAGCAGTAAGGAGAAGTGATGTATGAATAAAGAAAACTGCTGTGGATTTATAGTATATAAGCTTGACGATGACGGACAGAAGTATCTGCTGCTGTATCAAAAGGACGCGGGAACATGGAGTTTTCCCAAGGGCCATATGCTTCCCGGTGAGACCGAAATGCAGACGGCGCTGCGCGAACTTTATGAGGAGACCGGACTTGTTGCCGACCCTGTTTGCGGATTTCGCAGAGAATACAGTTATACCTCCGGCAACGGCGCGGAAAAGAACGTGGTACTGTTCCTTACCGAGTATTGGGACGACGATATAATTCTCGGTGACGATATTGCTGTATATGAGTGGGTGGACGCGGGCGAAGTGGTCGAGCGGATGAAGGGGCGCAATGTACTCCCTGTTATAAGCGCAGCCGACCATTACGCGGTATCCGTATTCCTTCGTGACCTGCTCAACGGTGTTCCATGCACCTCCGGCAATGAGTTTACAATGAAGGAATTCCTTATGGCATTTCTCGGCAACTGCGGAGAGCTTGCCATTCAGGATATGGGTAACTGGTTCTACGCAGTTCACTATGAAGATGACACTCTGCCCTGGGTTGCGGTGCGAGCCGACATGGACGCAATACTGGACAGTGAAGGCCATCCCTTCCACGGTTGTGGACACGATGGCCATTCGGCTGTTGTTGCCTGCCTTGCAGTGCTGCAAAGTGCGCTTGCCCTCAATAAGAATATTGTATATATTTTCCAACCCGAAGAAGAAACCGGAGCGGGAGCGGAAAAGTGCCTGCCTATACTGCAGAAATACGGTGTAAGCGAGATTTACGGTTTCCACAACATTCCCGGATACAAAGCGGGTGAGCTTCTTGTGCGCCGCGGAACATTCGCATGCAGCTCCTTTGGTCTTGTACTGAGATTTATGGGACAGCCCAGCCATGCGGCATATCCCGAGCGAGCAATCAACCCTTGCTTCTATGCAGCTGAATTCCTCAAGCACTGGAACTCTTTCTTTGATCCTTCGCTGTTTGAAGGCGTTGTTAAAGGAACTCTTGTCGGTCTCAATTCCGGCACTGTGAAGTTTGGCAGCACTCCTGCTATGTGCGACGTTGCAATGACGCTTCGCGGCGAATACGAAGAAGATTTGGATAAGCTGGAGACTCTTATTTATGACGTTGCAAACGCTATTGCCGATGTTTATGACCTTGAGGTGCAGAACCTTTATTCCGACATCTTCCCTGTTACTGCCAACGATCCCGAGCTTGCAGACAGAGCCGATATGGCTTTTGCAGAGCTTGGCGACATAACAGAGCTGGAGAAGCCCATGCTTTGGGCTGAGGATTTCGGCAGATATTCCGAGGTGTGCAAAGCGTATTACTTTGGTGTCGGCAGTGGCGAGGAAGCCGCGGAGCTTCATTCCGATGAGTACGAATGGAACGACCTTATCAACTGGCGCGCTATCGAGGCGCTGCGTATGCTGACCGAACTTTAAAATTTAAGGGAGCGTATCATTGCGATACGCTCCCCTTTTATGTTTATTTAGGTTTTATTGCAAGTTCTAAATCCACTAAGTAATTTATTGTGATAATTCCACCGTGATTATTTATAGCAGAATAAATTCCTTCAAACAATTGTGCCCTTGGTTTGTCATCGAGTTTCATATGGTCGGGATATGTTTCCAAAAGTAACATATATTCAGATGCTGTAAAATTTTTTGTATTGCAATAAACTTTGTGGCTTGCATTTGTAAAGCCATACTTAAGTGCAATTTTTGCAGTTTTTTCAGCATCAATAGAAGAGAATTCTGTTTTAGTACCGCTTCTCTCCATATATTTTGCGTACTGTTTTTGTATGTCTTCAGCAAGCCCGGGGTGAGTAGTATCTCTTAAGGCGTGATATGCAAAACGCGCAAATACACCGCCAGGTTTCAATAACTTATGTACCTTTATATACCCGTATTCCTCGGGAACCCAATGAAAAGCTGTGGCAGAAAATATTAAATCAAAAGTATCCGGCTCACATTCATATTCTTGCAGAGTTTTTAGTTGTGCTGAAAAGTTGGAATAGTGTTTAAATCGCTCCACAGCAATATTTGCTAAATCAGTACCCGGTTCAATGCCGACCAATTCGCACTTGGTGTCAAGAAACGGCTTTGTTGCTTTACCGCTACCCATGCCTATCTCTAGAACCTTACTGTTTCCACTTAATGAGCAATAAGAACAGATGTCACTAAACAGTTCGTTAGGATAGTTAGGCCTTATGTTGTCGTAGATAAGCGCTGCATTTTCAAATGTTCTCTCAAATTCTTGCACCGTCATACCTCCCTTTATGTATACAAAAAGCCGCAGCAGAAAATAACTGCTGCGGCTTGCTTTTTTTGTGGTGGACTATCAGCCAAAATGTCCATACTGATTGTAGGGTGATATTATCAGAATCTGTCCTTGATGTCAATGGTGACGTAGCCGTCGGGATAGGGATCAACCGCGTTGCCGACGATGGTGTATACCTTGTTGTCACCGGTGTAACTGTTTTCCAGCTCGGTGTACTTCTGGGGTTCCCAGAAAGGAGTGGCGCTGTCTCCGCCTACGCCGGTAACACCGTTGTGAGTCCAGGTGTAAGTTACGTTCTGCTCCTTGAGATTTGCGTTTGCATGCTCAAGAATACCCTCCATAGCAGCCTTAAGAACAAAGTGAGTAGTCATGAACTTGTAGCCCAGAGGTGCAATCTGGTCAACGGTAACTTCGGGAATACCGTTGGGAGCCTTAACATCGGGGTACATCTTCCAGCCGGGAACGTATTTGGCAACATACTCGGCATCCTTGAGGTTGCTTAGCTTAACAACGGTGGTCATCTCTGCACCCATCTCATGACAACGGAGCATACGCTCTACACCTTCATCAAGCTGAGTTGCGGGATCGGCATTGGTGCGGGCTATGAGCATACAGTCGGTGCCTGCAAGGGCGTCAAGTGCGGCTCTTACCTTTGCATAGTACTGCTCACGGCCAAGCAGACCGGTGGTTTCCTCCATGTCGCCTGCGTCCTCAAGCTGAACGGCGGCAGCGCCAAGACGGGCAAGACGCTTGCAGGTGCGGTATACGGCGAGAGGGCCGCCAAAGCCGTCCTCGATATCAACTGCGAGAGGCAGAGTGCAGGTGTTTGTGATGCGTCCGACCATCCATTCGAGGTCGGAAAGACCGGTGAAGCCATAGTCAACAACGCCGTTTATAGCAAGAGAAAATTCGCCGGAGCTGAACATAAGTGCCTTATAGCCGGCCATTTCAAGTGCTCGGGCAGAGGAGCAATCGTATACGCAGGGGGCGAAAATAGTGCCTTCGGTTTCCTGACAAAGCTGTCTGAGAGTTTTTCTGCTCATGTTATATCTCCTTAATGTTATATTATTACGAAAATTCTGCCAGGCCTTCGATGGCGTAGGCTCTTACAGAACAGGAATCAAGGCCTTTTACGTTCATGGGTGCGTAGGAAATGAAGAATACATCCTTGCTGAGCTTGTCAAGATTCTTCATGACTTCAATGAAGAGTATATTCTCGGCAAGAAGAATATCGTGGAAGGGGCAAACGTCCTCGTTGCGGTTTTCGATGGAAACGCCGTCGCCGAAGCCAACGCACTTTACCTTGTGCTCACGCAGCCATTCGGCGGTTTCACCGTTTACAAGAAGTCTTTTGTCCTCGGGAGTATTGGTAAGAGCGGTAAAGGGCGGGATCTGATAGGGAGAGTCGATGATAATAACGTCGCCCTCCTGCAGCTTGCCTGCAGCGTGCTTTTCGAGCATTTCAGGGGTTATGTAAGCGTTGGGCTCAGCATCGTGGAAATTAACGTAAATACCTCTGCCCATAAATTGAGTAAGGGGTACTTCTGCCACGCTGGGCCAACCGTCCCGGTGATGATAGGGGCATTCAACGTGAGTACCGAGATGACTGGTTATATCCATATCGGTATGAAAGTCCGGGATAGGGCCGCCGGTATTGAAGCGTCTTATCTTGCAGCGGCGGGATTCGGTTTCGGGATCCAGCTCCTTGCTCAGGTCGATTATGCGAAGGCCGTTCATTTCAAATACACAGTCTGCCATTAGTAAAACTCCTTATTTGAATTTTTATCTTCCATAGCGTGAATTGCGCTTACAACGAATTTCATATTCGGTACGTCTATTCCGAGGCGGTCGGCAGCCTTTACAACAGCTCCGCTGATGGTGTCAACTTCGCTTCTGCGACCTGCATTGATGTCTGCGTAAATGGACGTATAACCGCCTTTTGAACGTTCAAGATGCCCTTTTATCTCGGCTGTGACTTCATTCACATCAAAGCATTGACCGTCCGCGTTGGCTGTGAGAACCGCTTCAGTGATAAGCTTCTGAGCCAGTTCCCATGCGTTGGGGTTATCTACGATAAAACCGAGGTTGGTTTGGAAAAGAGCTGTGAGAGCGCTTGCAGAGGCATTCAAAAAGAGTTTGTTCCAGATAAGCCTCTTTATATTGTCGGCGGTCTGGGTATCAAAGCCGCAGCGACAGAAGCTTTCGGCTATATGCTCGATAGGGGCAGTATCACCGGAAATGAGACCAATGTACGTATGCCCCGCTCCGCCGTGGTTTATATAGCCGTTATCGATCACTGAGCTGTTATCCTGAGTGGTACCGATAATAACGCGGTCGGCGGAAGCGTAATCCAGCAGGACAGCCTCGTGGCCTTCGCCATTTTGCAGGGTCATGACATAAGTGTTTTCGCCTATAAGGGCCTTGGCATTCTCCAAAGCCTCCCGCTCAAACATGGATTTAACGAAAACTACGACTAAATCCGCAGGTTCGGCAGAGGAATAATCGTCGGTTTGCGCGGCTTTCACAGCAAAAGTGATATCCTCGCCATTTTCGCGTATTTTCACGCCGTCAGTATTGATTTTATCAACTCTGCCGGCATCTTTTTCGAGAAGAATAACATCGTTGTCGCGGGAAAGGTATGCGCCAAAGAGCATCCCCATTGCGCCTGCTCCGATAATTGCAATTTTGATTGAGATCGCCCCGATTCTGCTGTTAATTTTATATGTAAAGAAAAAAACTTCACACTGCACACTGCCTGTAAAGCCGAAATCCTTACACAAATTTCTTGTTTGATTGATACAATTATACTATTTATGCTGACGGTAATCAAGAAAATTTGGTAGTTTACTTGAAATCTTATCTGCTCATGATTATAATTATCTATTAAGAAATAATGTCTGTTTGTGCCGCACAGAGCGGCATCGCATGGAGGATTTATATGAAAAAATTTATGGATAAAGACTTTCTTCTCAGTAGCGAAACAGCGAAGAAGCTGTTTCATGAATACGCGGAAACCATGCCCATTATCGATTATCATTGCCATCTTTCCCCTGCTGAAATTTTGGGTGATAAGAAGTACAGAAACATTACCGAGCTTTGGCTGGGTGGAGACCATTATAAGTGGCGCGCTATGCGCAGCAATGGTGTTGAGGAGTATTACATAACCGGAGAAGCCACTGACTATGAGAAGTTCGAGAAATGGGCTGAGGTTATGCCCAAGCTTATAGGTAATCCTCTTTATCACTGGACCCATCTTGAGCTGCAGCGCTATTTTGATGTATACGAGCCTCTTTCCACTGCCACCTGCTCCGATATTTGGGAACGCTGCAATAAACGTTTGGAGAGCCTTTCCGCCCGTAAGTGCATTGAACTGATGGATGTCAGGTATATCTATACAACTGACGACCCCTGCGATACGCTGGAGTATCACGCTGCCCTTGCAAAGGAAGATACGAGCTTTAAAATGCTGCCCGCATGGAGACCTGATAAGGCGGTTAATATTGACAAAGCCGGATTTGCCGAATATATCGGACAGCTTTCCCGGGTCTGCGGTTTTGAAATAAACGATTTTGAAGCCTTGAAGCGTGCTCTTGCGGTTAGACTTGAGCATTTTCACGCTCTTGGCTGTCGTAATTCCGACCACGGTCTTGACTATGTAATTTCCGAAGATACCTCTTATGCGGAGACAGCGTTTATAAAGGCACTTGGCGGCGAAAAAATCAGCAAACAGGAAGCTGATTCCTATAAGACTGCGCTGCTGGTCTGGCTTTCCGCTGAATATACCCGTCTTGGCTGGGTCATGCAGCTCCATTATGGCGCCGTGAGAAACGTAAACCCCGTAATGTACGCCAAGCTGGGCCCGGATACCGGCTATGACGCAATTTGGGGCGGTGCTGAAAGCGGCCTTCTTCTCGGCGGACTTCTTGGCCGTATGGAGGCAGAGGGTCATCTGCCCAAGACTATAATTTATCCCCTTAACCCCATAGATAACGCACAGATCGGAACTATAATCGGCTGCTTCCAAAACAGTGAAGCTCAGGGCAAGATCCAGCAGGGCTGCGCTTGGTGGTTCAATGATTCTCTCAAGGGTATGCGTGAGCAGCTTACGTCCCTTGCAAGCCTTTCCGTACTGGGCAATTTTGTGGGAATGGTCACCGATTCCCGCAGCTTCCTTTCCTATACTCGCCATGAATATTTCCGCCGTATAGTCTGTGAGCTTCTTGGCAGTTGGGTGGAAAACGGAGAATATCCCGCCGATTTCGAAACCTTGGGCGAAATGGTGCGTGGTATATGCTATAATAACGCAGTTGATTTCTTTTCTCTTGAAAAGTGAGGATGAAAGATGAGTAAATTGATGTTCTATACCGCTGAAAATAACGCCATTGAGGTGGATGTTTATCAGAGTTCAATGCAGATTCTTGGAAATGACATGGTATTCATGGCTGATACCGGCTATGCCGATGTGCTCGTCATCACCTCTAACGGCAATTATCGCATTCTGGAACTTAATCACGAAACGGCCTTGTTCCTGCGCAAGAATTTTCCATTTACCGCACCCAGCCGCGTTTTGCGTCTTAAAAAGACCATTGGCACAGGTGACCGCCTTGGCGTTGCCGGAGAAGGTCATATTGCCTGCGTAAACGATACCGATTATGCCCCTGTTTTGGCGCAGCAGTCCATCAGAGAGCTTAATCTTACCGGACGTAGCTATGAAGATGTTCTTGACGCCGCTACCTTTGCTGTTTTCAAGAATGGTTATAAGAAGCCCTGGGGGGCGGACGGCGACCATTTGAAGAAGCCGGAAGAAATAGAGTACGCTATTTCCTGCGGATATACGATGATAACACTTGATTGCAGCGAATACATCAGGAATGGCATCGAAAAGCTTGATGATGAGCAGCTGAATGCTCTCTATCAGACAAATGAGGAGCTTGAAGCTGTTTACGTGGGCAAGAGCTTTGAAATTGCGCCCGGAGTTAATATCAGCTTTGACGCGCGCAGCTATAAAGAGGCCGTTGTTATTTACGGTGCGGCGCTTGATTTTATAGAGGATATGTACGCTTTGTATGTCCAAAGCGGAACACGCGATTTTGAAATTTCCATTGATGAAACAGCAACTCCCACCACTCCCGCTCAGCACTTCTTCGTTGCCAACGAGCTTGCGCGCCGCGGCGTAAAGTTTGACACCATGGCGCCTCGCTTTTGCGGTGAGTTCCAAAAGGGTATCGATTACATCGGAGATTTGGCGCAGTTTGAAGCTGAGTTTGCGGTTCATGCAGCTATTGCCGAAAAGTTTGATTATAAGATAAGCGTTCATTCCGGCTCCGATAAGTTCTCTGTCTTCCCTATCATCGGCAAACTCAGCGGCGGACGTTTCCACATAAAGACCGCCGGTACAAATTGGCTTGAAGCAATGAAGCTTATTGCCAAGTGCGAGCCGGAGCTGTACCGCGAGGTTCATAAGTTCGCGCTGGAAAGCTTTGATGCCGCTAAAAAGTATTACGTTGTCACAACTGATATCAGCAAGATACCCAATATTTCTACGCTCAGTGACGAACAGCTGCCCCAGCTGTTTGATAATAACGATGCTCGTCAGCTTATCCACATTACTTACGGCTTCATTCTCAGCGAAAAGAATGCTGATGGCAGGTTCGTATACCGCGACAGATTGTACGAAGCATGGCGCACTCATCGTGATGAATATAAGAATTTGCTTACTCAGCATATCGGACATCATATAGCCCGGCTTGACAGCCTTGTATAAGATTAAAACCCACCATTCGACCGAATGGTGGGTTTTACGTTACAGCATATACTTGTCTATCATATCGGCAAGGCCGTTTTCGTCATTTGTAAGAGTGATATAACCGGCGGCAGCCTTTATATCGCTATGAGCGTTGCCCATTGCCACGCCGAGACCGGCGGTTTCTATCATGCTAAGGTCGTTGAGCTCGTCACCGGCGGCTATTGCCTCGGAAATATCAACGCCGCAGTACTGGCATACCTTGCGCAGTCCCTCGCCCTTTGAAACACCTTCACACATGAATTCAAGCAGCTGCGGTGTCGATGTGCAGAAATTGACTCCGTTGATGGGAGCGGCGACAAGGTCATCTCGATATGCACTGATGTTTTCGGCGCTGTCGAGCCAAAGACATTTGGTGACACCGAGCGCGATGACTTCGTCCGGGTCTTCTATAACGTTTATTTTTTCGCCTGTTATGCGGCTGTAGCCCTCAACGTGTTCGTTTGTCTTGTTGGCGAAAAGTCTGTTCTTGGCCCAAACGATGACTATGGTGCCATACTCGTTGCCTCGGCGTATTATTTCACGCGCGGACTCATCGGCCAATCCGCGCTCGAATACGATCTCGCCGTTATCGGGACGTATTATCATCGCGCCGTTGTAGCTTATCAGCGGCACACCGGGGCTGACAAGGTGTGTATATTTAGAAACTCCCATAATAGGTCTGCCGGTGGAAAGCGTGAAGAACTTGCCCTGCGCTTTCAGTTGCTCTATTGCGGTGAGTGTTTCGGAGGTAAGCTCCTGCTTTGAGGTTATAAGCGTTCCGTCAATGTCGGAGGCTAAAAGTCTGTATCCCATAAGTCAGTCAGTTCCTTTTCTGTGTGTATTGCCTTGTCTTTTGAGCTGTATCATTTCCTGCACGGTTTTAAACACGTTTGGATCTATTATGGCCTCGTGGGTGTTTTCTACTACAAACCATTCCCCTCGCGGTACAGAAGCTATATAATCAGATTTGTAGCTGAGTTTTTTGCGCCTGCCCTGCACCATGACCCCGGTATACATTTCATTGGAAAGTATACGGGAAACAGTGGTTTTGTTCCATTTTGAGGAGAAGCTTTTCCCCGAGCTTGGTCGAAAAGCTTCTCCTTTCAGTGTTTTATATGCGGCGGGATTTGAGATATTTTCTGCGTTCAATATTTTGCAGATGGCATATATGCTTTTGCCTGAAAGGTAAAGTCGAAATATACGTTGAACGACAGATGCTGCCTCCGGGTCGGGGACAAGCCTTCCCTTCTCCGCACTTTTGGAATACCCGTAAAGAGGGAAACTGCCGATAAACAGGCCTTGACGGCGCTTGTGATCAAGAACAGAACGTATGTTTTCAGACAAGTCTTCCAAGTACCATTCATTCACAAGACCCGCTATCTGCCGGGCCTTTTTGTTGCCCTTGACTGCTGTATCGGCATTATCCGCAACGGCGATGAAACGGATACCCCAAAGCGGGAAAAGCTTGTGAATATATTTTTCCACCTGCTCCATGTCTCTGGTAAAACGCGACTGAGTTTTACATAGGACGATGCTGAAGTATCTGTTTTCTGCATCAGATATAAGCTTGTTGAAAGCCGGTCTTTTTTCCGATACCCCGGAATAATCCTCGTCGGAATATATATTATATACTTCCCAATCCCTGTCCAAAGCATATTTCAAAAGCAGTGATTTCTGATTCTGTATGCTTTCGGACTCATGTTCCCCGCCGTCTTCCTTGCTGAGTCGGCAGTATATCGCGCACTTCACTGTATGTACTCACCTCAGCAAAGCTTATGCGCAAAGGGGGAAATTATTGCTTGACGTGAACGTCCATCTGGGGGAACGGGATTTCGATATCGTTTTCTGCAAACGCCCTATTTACACCCTCGGTTATATCAAAGTAAACGGTCCAGTAATCGGAGTTTTCACACCATGTGCGGGTAGTGATTTCGATAGAGCTGTCAAGGTGGTTGGAAATGCGGATAAAAGGTTCGGGATTCTTGAGGGCTTTTTCGGTATTATTTATTACTTCAAGTATTACGTTCTTAGCTTTACTGATGTCGGTGCCATAGGCAACGGTGAACGCGATATCAACACGGCGATTTTCCTCGCAGGAGTAGTTGGTGATATTGGCGCCGGTAATGTTGCTGTTGGGAATGGTTATGCGCTTGTTGTCGCCGGTTTTGATAACGGTGTAGAAAAGACCGATGCTGTCAACAACACCGGAGCAGCCGGCAGCATCAATAACGTCGCCTATTTCAAAGGGCTTGAATATGATGAGCATGATACCGCCTGCGATATTGCTGAGTGCTCCCTGCAGGGCGAGACCTATTGCAAGACCGGCGGAGCCGAGTACTGCAACGATAGAAGCCATGGGAATGCCGAGTATAGCAATTACGGAGACGATGAGAATGCAGTAAAGAGCAATTTTAACGAAGTTATCCATAAACTTCTTAACTGTGATATCCGTATGCTTGCCTACTTTGCTCTTTCCAATAAGTCTGGTTATATGCTTGATTACAAGGTGACCTATAACGAGAACGATGATAGCGGCTATTATCTTACCGCCGGCTGTAACCAGAAAGGATAAAAACTTATCAATAACTGCGTCCATATTAGTGCGCATCCTTTCTTTATTTAGTGTTTACTATAATAGCACAAATTTCTGCCTATGTAAATCCTGCCATTTGGGATTCCCTTTTGCTTTAATTGTGGCTGAGATAATCTTCGGCAGTTTCACTAAGTGATGATAAAAGCCCAAAAATATGGTAGAGTAAGCGCAACGACAAACATTAGATAGATTGGTCGGGCTGTTGTTATCCATCTATGAATATCTCCCTCCGTCGAAATGACGGAGGGAGGTTATTTGTACCCGAAAACCACAAAAAGAGTAAAAGGGAAATTTGGGAACAGCGGCACATGTAGTTGAACCTATACTGCCCGGAGCTCGCGACAGCTATATAGATTTGGGGCGGTTTTACGACTCCGCGCGACTTGAAAAAAGACGCTCGGAGCTATTGGAGCTTACTAAAAGATATAAAAACGCTTATGCATCGGCGTATAATTATCTTGCTGCGGCAGGTGCGCTGAAACTAAGCAAAGGAGTGAACTCTGCGAAGGAAAATATACGCGGAGCTGCGGAAAACTGCATGGCGCTGCTTCCTGCCGCCGTGCCCGGAGCGGGAGCAGCGCGCCATTGCTTCATAGATGCATTCTGCGGAAAGGGACATATTTCACTGCTGGAGTCCTTTGAGGGTTGGCGCATATATACCATAAGTGCGTCGGAAACCGATGGCGGTGCGGTGTTGGAAATCCTGCGTGATGCGCTGACGGACAATGCATGCGGAGTTTTCTGCGCCTATTCTCCGCTTGCGCCTGATATGCTGCGGCACATTATAATTCCCGGCCACAGAACGATCTTCACTCTTGAGCGGGTGCCTGAATGTGCCTGCGCAGCGGCGTTGTCGTACGCAAAAACTGCAGATAAACTCAGGCGTATGCATGATGATCTGCTGCTCTGTGCAGAAGAGTTGCTGGCAGCAGCCAAGCTCGCTCACGATGCACTTGAAGAGGTATATAACCCATGTGTGGATTTCGGTGGTATTCATGTCGAAGCCAATAAGCATATCAATACGATTTTGTAATGCATACGGAGAAAAGTTGCATATATTTTATAAATAATATTTGGCGAAATTAATTGAATTACTTCCCGGAATTTGATATAGTAAAATCAGATATATTATTATGGAATAGTTGTGTATTCCAAGATTTTGGGAGGTATATATATGTCCGATGTAAAGTCCGTAACCCCTTTGGCAATAGAGCCGTTTGATAAAGAATGGGGCGTTGGTGTTTCCGGCATGACCGAGAATCCTTCTCCCTTCCCCCGCATTAATGAAATGCTCCGCTGGTTCAAGGAGCGTCCTACCACCGCTGACCCTCAGCGTATGGTCATTTTCACAGAGGCTTATAAGAAATACGCAGCAGACCCTCAGATCATCAAGGTTGCAAAGGCTCTCCGCGATGTTCTCACAAATGTTGAGGTAAACATTTGGCCCGGGGAGCTTCTTGTTGGTGAAATTGCAGCACCTGCAAAGAGCGCACCCATTTATCCCGAGTTCTCAATCAACTGGCTGGCATACGAGATTGAAAACGATCCGTTGGATCAACGCCCTAATGACGTCTATATTCTTTCCGACGAGTGCAAGCAGGCTGTTTTTGATGTTGTTGACTCTTGGAAGGGACAGACCGTTGAGGAAGGCATTAAGAGCAGCTTCCGCGAAGAACAGGCCAAAGGCTCTCAGATGGGCGCCGGCGTTTATTTCTGCGACCTTTACACCTACGGCGGCGCAGGCCATGTATGTGCTGACTACGAAAAGCTTATTAAGGTCGGCTTTGGCGGTCTCCGTAAGAGAATTGAAGAAAAGCTGGCAGAGCTTACCGTATATCTGCCCGAAGACCTGCAGAAGCGCAACTTCTACGAAGCACAGCTTCACGTTCTTGATGGCGTAAAGAGCTATATCACCCGCTATGGCGATAAAGCTAAGGAAATGGCCGCAGTTGAGGCTGACCCCCAGCGCAAGAAGGAACTGGAGCGTATTTCCTCCAACTGCTACAACGTTGCAGAAGGCGTGCCCAATGACATTTGGGAAGCTATGCAGCTTTGGCACATTGCCACCAATATGATCATTATCGAAGCCAATGGCCACAGCGTTACTTATGGCCGCTTTGACCAGATATTTGGCGACATCTATAAGAAGAGCATCGAAGAAGGCACCGCTACCCGTGAGCTGGTTCAGGAGCTTACTGAGTGCATGTTCCTCAAAATCCATCAGCTGTGCAAGATTCGTGACCGCGGCAATATTACCGTTTCCAGCGGCACTATGATGGGTGGTACCGGTTTTGACGTTGGTGGCGTTGACGCTGACGGCAACGATATTACTAACGACCTTAGCTATATTGCTCTTGACGCTCACGCTCATACCCGTATTCCCAACCCCTGGATGGCAGTAAGACTGCATAAGGATACTCCCTGGGAGTTCAAGGTAAAGGTATTCAACGTTATCCGTATCGGTACCGGTGAGCCCAAGGTATTCGGCGACGAGATGATGATCAAGTCCCTTATGCGCTATGGTAAGCCCATTGAGGTCGCAAGAAACTATGTTGGAGTTGGCTGCGTTGAGCCCAGCATTCCCGGCAAGACCTACGGATGGCACGACTCCTGCTACTTCAACATGACCAAAGTTCTTGAGCTTACCCTCAACGGTGGTCGCTGCCAGATCGACAGCGGTGATTATCCCGCAGGCACCCAGCTCGGCCCCGACACCGGCACTCTCGCCGATTTCAAGAGCTTTGATGATCTGAAGGCAGCTTTCGAAACTCAGATGAAGTACTGGACCGACAGAATGGTATCCAGCGTTAACACTATGGATCTGGTTCACCAGAGACTTAAGCCTCTGCCCTATCTCTCCCTCCTTGTTGATGACTGCATCGAAAAGGGCGTTGATGTTTCCGCGGGCGGTGCACGCTATAACCACAGCGGTAACCAGTGCGTAGGTCTTGGTACTGTTTCCGACAGCCTTGCCACCATTAAGCAGATCGTATTTGACGAAAAGAAGGTTACCGGCGCTGAGTTTCTTGATATTCTCAAGAACAACTGGGAAGGCAACGACTATCTGCTCCACTATGTAAACAGCGATAAGGTACACCACTTCGGTAATGACGACGATTACGCAGATGAAATCGCTCAGTTCGTTCTCAATACCTATTGCGGCTGCGTTGAGCACAGACCCAATGCCCGCGGCGGTGAGTTTATGCCCGGTGCATTCTCCGTTTCCATCAACGTAATGTGCGGCGACCATTGCGCTGCAACTCCTGACGGACGCCGTGACCACGAGCCTGTTTCCGACTGCCTTGGTGCAGTACATACCGAGGTCGCTTCCCACGACGTGTGCGGTCCTACCGCCATTTCACGTTCTCTTTCCAAGCTGGATCAGTCCAGAATAGGCAACGGTGTTATTCTCAACTGGAAGTTCTCCCCCACCGCCATTTCCGGCGAAACCGGCAGAGATAATCTTATTTCTCTTATGGACGTTTATCTCAACAACGGCGGTATGCAGAGCCAGTTCAATATTATCAGCCGTGAGACGCTCGAGGACGCAAAGGATAATCCCGATGAGTATCGTGACCTTGTAGTTCGCGTAGCAGGCTACAGCGCATACTTTACCGAGCTCAATCCTGAGCTGCAGGTAGACCTTATCAACAGAACCGAGCTTTCCTTCGACTGATAAGGCGCCTTGATCAATAAACAAAAGCTGCGGTCATCTTCACGATGACCGCAGCTTATGCTGAAAGGTTGACACTATGGATAATTCAGTATTGACCGGAACTATATTCAACGTACAGCCCTTTACGGTTCACGATGGCCCCGGTATCCGCACCGAGCTGTTCATGAAGGGCTGCTCTCTCAACTGCGAGTGGTGCAGTAATCCCGAGGGTATACATGCCTGTCGCGAGGTTGCTATTTATCCCGATAAATGTATCGGTTTCGATAAGTGTGGCTGGTGTGAAAAGAGCTGCAAAAATGGCGTGCCGTACATGATATACGACAATAAGCTGGTATCTATCGACAGAAGCAAGTGCAAGCACTGCATGGCGTGCGCTGACGCATGCCCCAGCGGAGGTATCAAAGCATGGGGAAAGGTTTACACTGTTGAAGAAGCTTTCAAGCTTGTAAAAAAGGACAAGGCTTATTATGACCAGTCCGGCGGCGGTGTTACCATTTCCGGCGGCGAGTCCTTGCTGCAGGCCGACTTTGTGGCTGAGCTTTTCAAGCTTTGCAAGGCGGACGGAATAGGAACCTGCGTGGAAACTGCGCTTAATGTTCCCAAAGAGTCCGTTGATAAGGTACTTCCCTATGCCGATTATTGGATAACTGATATCAAGCACATGGATACCGATGTCCATAAGGCTCGTACCGGCGCCGATAACACAAGAATTCTTGAAAATATAAAGTACCTTACCGATAATAATGTTAAGCTTGTTATAAGAATTCCCGTCATCGAGGGATTCAACGCAACTGAGGAAAATATCCGTGCTACAGGCAAGTTTATTGCTGAAGAACTGGACGGAAAGATACTGCAGCTTCAGCTTCTTCCCTATCGTAAGCTTGGCATTGAAAAGTATCAGTCCCTTAATCAAAGCTATCCTATGGGCGATTATACCGGCCCTGAACGTGAAGTATGGGAAGAAAATCTTATGCGGTTCCGTGATATACTGCGCGAGTATGGATTGCCTGCCGAAGCTGGCAGCGGCAATACTATTAAAGAATAAAAGTTCGAGGTACATATCATGTTTGAAAACGTTTCAGCTAAATATATCCCCGATCAGCCTGTTAAGCCTAAAAACAGACAGTGGCCTGCGCGCACCCTTGACAAGGTGCCGATGTGGTGCAGCGTTGATATGCGTGACGGCAATCAGGCATTGGTGCGTCCTCTTTCTCCCGAGGACAAGCTCACTTTCTTCAAGCTGCTTGTAAAGCTTGGCTTTAAGGAGATAGAAATAGGTTATCCCTCTTCTTCTACGACAGAGTTCGAATTCGTGCGCACCCTAATTGAGGGCAAGCATATTCCTGATGACGTATATATTCAGGTGTTAACACCTGCCAAGGAAAACCTTATAGAACGCACTTTTGAGGCTCTTGAGGGCGCTGAAAACGTAATCCTGCATTTTTATAACAACCTCTCTCCTCTGCACATGGAAGTCGTTTTTGAAACCGATCTTGACGGTGTATCCGCTCTTGCTATTGAGGGAGCGGAGATTATCAAAAAGCTCGGCGACAAGTATAAGGCAGCGGGAATGAATATCAAATATGAGTATTCACCCGAAAGCTTTACTTCTTCAAACACTGATGAGGTAATAGGCGTCTGCTCCAAGGTAATGGACATTCTTGCCCCCGAGGGGGACAATAAGCTGATAATCAATCTGCCGGCCACTGTTGAAAACCTGATGCCAAATCAGTTTGCGGACGTTATTGAGTATTTCATTGAAAATCTACCTAATCGCGAGCGTGCGATTGTTGGTGTACATCCTCATAACGACAGAGGTACCGGCGTTGCGGCAGCGGAAATGGCGCTGCTGGCAGGCGCGGAGCGCATCGAAGGTACGCTTTTCGGTAATGGTGAACGCAGTGGTAATCTCGATATTATTACCGTGGCGCTCAATATGCTCTCCAACGGTGTAGATCCCGGACTTGATTTCAGCGATATTCTCAGAGTGAGAAAGATATATGAAAAAGTCACCGGTATGCAGGTTCATGAGCGTCACCCTTATGCGGGACAGCTTGTGTTCACGGCTTTCTCCGGCGCGCATCAGGATGCAATAAACAAGGGTATACACGCAATGGAGGCAAAGCACAAATCCCATTGGGCCGTTCCCTACCTGCCGATTGACCCTGCAGACATTGGCAGAAAGTACGACTCCATTATTCGAATCAACAGCCAGTCCGGCAAGGGCGGCGCCGCATATATTCTTGAAACTCAGTTCGGATACACGCTTCCACGAGCAATGCGTCCCGACTTCGGAAAGGTTGTGCAGGCAGAAACTGAACGCTGCGGCTCGGAGCTCTCTTATGAACGGCTGTATGAGCTTTTCAGCGATACCTATATTGATATCGAAACTCCTTACAGGCTTGCCAAATATAAGTTTGATGACCACACTGACAGTGATGGTCACTCGGTGGTGGATTTTGCCGGTACCCTTGATTACAATGGTACTCACTATGAAATCAGTGGCTCCGGTAACGGTCCCATAGACGCGTTCTTCAACGCGGTTCGAAATATGGATATTTCCGATTTCCATTTCGTATCCTATAGCGAGCATGCTGTTTCTGCCGGTTCCGACTCTAAGGCTGCGGCATATATCCAGCTTATGAGCCCCTCCGGAAAACCGGTGTTCGGTGTGGGTCTGTCCCACAATATCTATAAGGCGTCCATTAAAGGTATTATATGCGCCATTAACCGCGCAATCGCGGACAATGATATCTGATAATTCAAAATTATGGCCGCTTTCCTTGAAAGTGGTCGTAATTTTTTGCCGCATATTTACAGGATTTATGTCAAAATGTAGATTTTTTACTTGCGGTATTAATGATTTGAGAGTATACTGAACGCATTCTGAGCTTAATTTGGAGGATGTGAAATGGACAAAAAACAATCACGAGGCAGCTTTACCGGCTCGCTGGGCTTTGTGCTTGCGGCAGCCGGCAGCGCGGTAGGCCTCGGCAATATATGGCGATTCCCTTATCTTGCGGCTAAGGACGGAGGCGGTGTGTTCCTGCTGTGCTACATTATTTTGGCGCTCACTTTCGGCTTCACACTACTTACCACCGAAATTGCCATCGGTCGCAAAACCGGGCAGAGTCCTCTTGCCGCATACAGTAAGATAAGCAAAAAGATGGGCTGGGTCGGCCTTGTTGCCTGTATAATCCCTATGCTTATTCTCCCCTATTATTCTGTAATTGGCGGCTGGGTACTTAAATATCTGTTCGCATATCTTACCGGCGGCGCAAAGGCTGCTGTTGACAGCGGATATTTCGGCGGCTTTATTACCTCCACCTGGGAGCCTATAATTTGGTTATTGGTGTACCTTGTGGCAACCGTAGTTGTTGTTTATAAGGGCGTTGACTCGGGCATAGAGAAGCTTTCTAAGATCCTTATGCCCATATTGATCGTTCTAATAATCGGAATCGCATTGTTCTCTCTTACTCTTTCACACACTGATGAGAATGGTGTTACAAGAACCGGCCTTCAGGGTCTGATGGTTTATATCGTTCCCAATTTTGAGGGGATGAACTTCAAGCAGTTCATTGTTATACTTACCGACGCAATGGGTCAGCTCTTCTACTCCATCAGCGTTGCAATGGGCATTATGATAACCTACGGCTCTTACGTCAAAAAGGATACAAATCTTGTCAAGTCCGTAAATCAAATCGAATTTTTCGATACTCTGGTTGCTTTCTTCGCGGGCCTTATGATTATTCCTGCCGTATATACTTTCATGGGTCATGAGGGTCTCAGCGCAAGCGGTCCCAGCCTTATGTTCAAGTCTCTCCCCAAGGTATTTGGCGCTATGGGCGGCGTCGGCGTTGTTATCGGCATTGTGTTCTTCATTGCGGTATTCTTTGCAGCTCTCACCTCTTCTGTATCTATTCTTGAGGCTGTTGTTTCCAGTGTTATCGATAAGTTCCACACCTCACGTAAAAAGGCTACCATCATCGTCGGCCTTATCGCTCTCGTAGTTGGCCTTGTGGTCTGTCTTGGCTACAATGTATTTTATTTCGAGGCAGTTCTGCCCAACACTCCCGCAGGTTCCAATTGTCAGGTTCTCGATATCCTAGATTACATTAGCAATTATTGCCTCATGCCCATCGTTTCCGTTGCCACCTGCATTATCATCGGTTGGATCGTCAAGCCCAAGTACGTAATCGACGAGGTCAGCCTCAACGGCGAAAAGTTTGGCCGTGCGAAGCTTTACGTAGTAATGGTGAAGGTAATTACTCCGATACTCCTCCTTTTCCTGCTCCTTCAGTCTTTAGGTATTCTCAAATTCTAAAAATAATTACACCGCCTGTTCGCGTGAACC
The DNA here is from genome assembly GCA_964472725.1 of uncultured Oscillospiraceae bacterium. Taxonomy (GTDB): domain Bacteria; phylum Bacillota; class Clostridia; order Oscillospirales; family Oscillospiraceae; genus RGIG6375. The sequence continues at coordinate 18,806 of CAYYLZ010000014.1, read as the reverse complement.
GTGAACAGGCGGTATTTCTTTGTTATTTAAGCTGTTTGCCGTCGGAAAATGCGTTTCCAACTATTTTGCCGAGGGTGAGATATTTGTGGTTTACCGGGTCATAGGTTATAGGGTCAAGCTTGGCTGGGTCGATTTTATCTTCTGTGAGTATGCTCTCGTCGGCGCAGATATTTACAATCTCGCCAATAAGAAGTTCGGACTCGGTGTCGAAGCTCACCAGCCTGCATTCCAGCGCCATCGGCAGTTCATCAATGAGTGGGGCGTTTACAAATTCACTTTTTGTGGTATGCCAGCCGGCTTTTTCCAACTTGTCAGGCACGTTGTTACCGGAAACTATACCAACATAATCGGCGGCGAGAACATTTGCTGTATTGGCGATGCTTACGGTGAAAGCGCCGCTGCCGAGTATATTTTTCATAGTTTTGTGGGCAGCGGTAACATATATGCCTATTCTGTTTGTATCGGCAATACAGCCCCATGCGGCATTCATTGCGTTGGGAACTCCGTTCTCATCGTAGGCGGCAATAATAAGCACCGGCATGGGATATAAATAGGGGTTGGCTCCAAGGTTAACTCTCATTATAATCTCCTTATCAATCAGCACTTGTATCAGGGGCTTCAACAATAAGCTTGCCGTCGCGCATTTCAAGTTTTACACGGTTACCGTCTACACCCATCTGCGCAAGATATTCCTGAGGGATCTGAACACGACCGTTACGGTCAAGGATTGCAAATTCCTCATGGCTGGTGAAGTGTGCATGACCGGAGGTGTCGAAAGCAACAACATCTGCCATACGGCCTGCGTAGTCGGTCTTCATGACTCTCTCAGAGCTTATCTTACCGTCGCGAATAGACACGACACGGTTGACCTTGTCTGCAACGCTAAGGTCGTGGGTAACTATAACGATTGTAAGACCAAGTTCCTCGTTGAGGCGACGGAAGGTATCGAAAATATAAACAGCCGTCTGAGGATCAACCGAACCGGTAGGCTCGTCGGCAAGAAGTATTGCGGGCTCGTTTGCGAGTGCTATGGCAATGGCAACACGCTGCTGCTCACCGCCGGACATCTCGCCGAGCTTGTTCTTTTTCTTGTGGCCAAGACCAACCAGTTCCAGCAGTTCCTCTGCCCTCTTGCGGCTTTCGCTGCCGCTTTTGCCTGCAAAGAGCATGGGCATCTGTACGTTTTGCCATGCGGGGAGATACGGAATAAGGTTGCGAGCGTTGTTCTGCCATACGAAACCGACGGTATGGCGCTTATACTGTACCAGCTCCCGCTCGCTCAGGCGGAACAGGTCGAGGCCGTCAACGTAAAGGCGACCTGCCGTGGGTCTGTCAAGACCGCCTATCATGTTAAGAAATGTACTTTTACCGCTGCCGCTGTTACCGATTATGGCCATAAGCTCACCGCGGCTCACCTTGCAGTCAAGACCCTGCAGGGCCATGACTTCTGTTTCATCGGTCTTATAAATCTTGACCAGATTATCACATTCAATGATGTATTCAGATTCAGTTCCCATTTTGCAGTTCTCCGTTTTCCAGTGAGTAAACACGGTCGCCAATTTCCATAAATCCCTTGTCGTGGGTGGTCATCACGATGGTGACGCCAAGGCTTTGGTTCAACTCTTTGAATATTTTAACAACTTGAAGGGCGGTATTGGTATCCAGTTCGCCGGTAGGCTCATCGGCGAATACCAGTTTTGGGTTGTGGGCAATAGCACGGGCGATCGCGACACGCTGCTGCTCACCGCCGGACATTTCCGTGGGCATGTGAGCCATGCGGCCGCCAAGCCCTACCAGTTCGAGGCACTCACGGACACGTGCCTGACGGTCGCCTTTCCAGCCGGACAAACGCAGAGCGTATTCTACATTTTCGGCAGCCGTCATAATAGGAATGAGCGCCACGGACTGAAAGACAAAGCCGATGTCGGTTCTGCGGATACGGGTACGCTCACGGTCGCTGGCGGAGTCAAGCTCCCTTCCCGCGAAATATACCTTTCCTTCGGTGGGCTGGTCGAGGCCGCACATTATGTTCATGAGTGTGGTCTTGCCGCTGCCGCTTCGTCCTTTGAGAATTGTGAGCTTGCCGGTGGGAATATCCACCGATACGCCCTTGAGGGCATAAAACTGTTCGCCGCCGGGAAGCGGATAGGCTTTTTTGATACCTTGTGCCGAAAGAATAATATTTTCTTCTGCCATATTTGTCCGCCTCCTTTAATCTTCGCCAAGCTTGAGAGCCTGGGAAATATGGATCTTGGAAATTATAGTGCCGAGAACAGCCATGCATACCAGCAGCATAAGCACAACTACTGCCAGCAGGCGAACCATATCGCTTGTCTGAGCAATTATTTCGAGCGGTATTACAGTGTCCACGGACGCGTAAGCAATCTGTACAAGCGGTACATAAAGCTCGGAGGTGAGGATTCCTGCACCTATACCAAGGGCTATGGATACCACGGAAATAAAGAACTGCTCGTTGAACAGCATGTGCAGAATTTCGCCCATTGTCATACCCATTGCGCGGAAGATACCAAGCAGCAGAGTACGGGAGCGAATGGAGAGGATCCAGTAAATCAGGAAGCCCACAGCACACAGAAGCAATGCTACCACAAAGCAAAGGGTAAGTATACCGTTGGTTCCCTGAAAGATGGGGTCATTCTTCATTTCCACACGGAGCGCGCTTGCGTCCCGGAAAGAAGTGAACTTGGTGCTGGAAGCTGCCGCGAAGTCGTAAATAAAGTCGGTTGAGTCAGCGGCCTTTATCCATATCTGATAAGGTGTGGCACCCCATGCATTGCGCATATAGGCGTGGTGAGCAACTACAAGATAATTGTTGGTTTCGTTGATAACGCCGTCCTTTTCGATAACGGTCGTTTTGGGACTGTAGCCCGGCCAGTAATCAACGAAGCCGCATATCATACCCTGCAGACTATGTCCGTCTTTATCGCGGTATGTAATGCTGTCACCAAGAGAGAAACCGAGCTGCTCCTTCATGTTTGAGGAAACAAGCACAGAGGTGGGGCTTAGTGCCATCGCGTTGAGGTATTCATACCAGTGGGTTGGCAGCAGGTCGGCTTTAAAGTCGACGCATTCGCCGAATTCCTTGGTGTTTATACCCATGAGCAGGCAGTTAACCTGTCCCCTGCCCAACTTAGTTGAGCAATATGCGTCCGTGTCATAAATGACGCGGGTTACAACCTCGGCACCGTCCTCACCAACCAATGCCTGATATTTGCCGTAATCCGGTTCGGTATAGCGAAGCTTGAAGCCGATAAGAGAATCGGGAGTGGTCGCCTCATCTCTGTTATCCTTCCAGGCTTCCTGCAATACAATATCTGCGCCTGCCATATAGGCGATTCGCTCTTCTTCGTTGGTATTGATGGTGCGTGCGGTTCTTGCGTTGAATATACCGACGGCCAGCGTGATTACCAGGAAGGCTATGATGTAGCTCTGCTTGCTGCGAGTGCGAAGCACCCAAAGGAATGAGGCGTACGTTGCTGGTTTCCAACGCTTTTTGCCCAGCGTATATACCAGCCAGGACACTGCGGGTACGATTCTCAAAGCAAGCAGTCCGAGACCTACGATGAACAGTGAAGAAGCGAGGAACAGCAGTGGGTCAAGACCCTGTCCCTCAAGCACCTTCTGCGCAAGAGCGGCCTTCTGTCCGTTATAGCTGTAAAGACCGTAAACGGAAACTGCAAGCAGTATAAAGTCAAGGCCGAAACGCTGGAACCAAGGGAGCTTGCCGCGGCGCTTCTTCTGCTTTTGGGCAACGATGGTAAGTTTGGAATAACGAAGCGCAGGCAGCACCATGGCGCAGGTAGAAAGCAGTGCGGCTACAATAGCGTAAGTAAATACGTTTCGAGTATAGCGCACCTGCAGAGCCTGACGGGAAACGAATTCGAGGAATGCATTGGCGGAACCGAGCATCTGACATATAAGTGCCGACAGTGGCAGACCTATCGCAAGGCTGCAAAGGGATACGATAATGCTCTGCAAAAGGTATATTCCAAGTATCTGTCGCCTGTAAGAACCGCGGCTCTTGATAACGCTTATTTCGCTTTCTTCCATACTGAGTATCTGACCGGAAACCATGAAGATGAACGCGGCCAGCAGCGCATAAATGGGTATCTGCAAAATGCGAAGCGTAACAGTTACGCGCAGGGATTCCTTGAGGTAATTCTCAAGAATGGAGTTGTAGTAATCGGTGTAACTGGAATTGTTTATTGTCCTATGGAGCTCCTGATAATTGCGGGAAGCATCGTATAGATACTGCGCATTATCGACAGTCACGTCATTATAATCCATGATAATAAACCAAAGACCCATAACCGGATAAGGCAGCTTTGAATAATCACCCACGAGTGAGTTGAAATCAGCCTCAGACATCATTAGCTGATTGCTGTAATCACTGGGAGTCTTGTACCAGTAATGATCGTCCTCGGAGGCGCTTTCGTAGATACCGACGACTTTTATACGGCAGGGTGATCCGTCGGCAAATGTCAGATCAGCGACCTCAAGAACCTCATCAAGCATAAGATTCATTTCTATAAGAGCCTTTTGGCTGACAACAACCTCGATTACCCCATCATCGGCGGAGGAAGTGAACATTCGGCCGCTGAGAAGTCTGCTGTGCTCCTCCATACCGGAAAGAAAACCTATTCGTACCTCCTGAGATGAAAGGTTTGAGCGGCTCAGTACCGGTTTTACGGTTACCTCATTGAGGAAAATGTTACGGACAAGCCATTTTGAATCGAGACCAAGATCGCCGGGCATTGAGGCTGCACGCGAGTCTGCTTCGTTAAAGTTTTTTATAGTGCTGCTGTCTGCATTGGAGTTGCGTGTGATATTGCTTACAATATAGGCCATGGTGGCATATCGTCCGTTTTGCGTAACATAGTCGGACATAGTGTTTGTAAGCATACGCTGAAGTGCCGCTTCTGTGTACATAGGGTTGCCGGCGGCAATGGAAACAAGGAGAATGTTGCCTATAAGAAGGGCAGCCATGAGCCACTTCTTGTGAAGCATTTTTCTCAGAACAAATCTAATCACTGCTGCGCCTCCCTTCAGCTGTTATAGGAGCTGACCACGATCTGGTCGCCCTCTTTAAGACCCTGCAGAACGGTTACTGTATTGCCTACGGCGGGACCGCGAACAATGCTTCTTGTGTAGACAGAATCGCCGTCAAGTATCCGCACGGTGGCTCGGCCATCAAGTATGGTGATGGCATTTGTCGGAATAGCTATTACATCTTCCAAAACGGTGAAAGACAGTGTTGCGCGACCATCTGTGAAACGACCGGAGATCTTTTCGTCGATGCTTATGTAAATATCTGTGCTGTAGTATTCGCTTCCCTGAACCTCAGGGGAGGATACAACTCGGCCGGTATAGGCCTTTTTATTGCCGCTGCGGCCAAGAGTAACTTCAACTTCCCTGCCGTAAACGTATGTACCGCTGCCGCTAAGTCCATAAATACGCTGGGAATTGGCTTCGTAAATTACGCAAAGCTCTGTACCGGCGGGTATTATATCGCCCTCCTTAAACTTGGTGACCGTGCGAACAAGGCCGTCCACGGGAGCATAAATACATATTTCACCTGCTGCGGCTTCAAGATCGGCAATAGCATCGTCCATGGCTTTCAGCGACTGAGAGGACTGCAGCTTATAAAGGTCAAGTTCAGTCTGGGCGTAAGTGATTTTCAGGGAGCGAAGGGTTATTTCGTTTTCGGTGCTTGCAGGAAGATTTTCTGCGTTTTTAAGCAGACCTTCGTAGTAAGCCTCCGTTTCCGCAATACCGGCGGCATATGCATCGCGTTCAAGACGTTTCTGCTCGATATCCATGCGGGAACCGAGACCCTGCATAACGGCGATCACATCGCCTTTTTTGACTTCGTCGTTACGATCGATGCGAAAATCCACGATCTGATATTCAGCGTCGGTTCTGACGGATTTTTGGAGGAAATAAGCGGGATTGGCGCTCAGCTCCATTTCGCGGCTTACGGTTTGCGGCTCGGCAATATGCAGACGGTAGGTAGTTTCTTTTTCGAGATTTTCCTTAAGAAGATCGGGAGTTCCAAGGTTGGAGTTTGAAGCTGTATCGCTGCAGCCTGCGGTGATAAGCATACCTATTGCAAGGCACAGCACGAGCGTACGCTTAATTGCCCGCATATACCACATCTCCTTCCTCAAGTCCTTCAAGTATCTGCACATAAGCATCGTTATAGATGCCTCGCTTGATGTTTCTGCGTATCTGAGTTCCGGATTCGTCTACAAGATAGACGAAATAGCCGTTTACGTCTTGTCTTACAGTGCAGGTGGGAACGATAAGCGCATTGTTATCTCGCTCGGTTACGATGAATATGACGGCGCTCATGCCGCTTTCTACCTCAACATCACCTGCATCGCTGACAACAAAGGTACTGTCTATGGCTTTCCCACTATCGTTACGAGAGAGATACTCTACCCTGTCCATGGGTTCGTACTTTACAGAAACTTCTTTGCCTGCAACAGTACCGTAAATTTCGAGGGCTTTGTCGACCTGATCGGCGGTAACATAATCGGCGGAAATATAAAGATTTGCATCTTCAGCCAAGCGGAAAAGACTGGAATCGGCAATGGCATATCCGCCTTCAACGGCGGTGGTGTATACAATAGTGCCGTCGCAGGGGGCTGTGAGTACACTGCCGGAAACCTGTTCACGCAGCTGCGCTATACCGGCTTCAAGGTCTGCTCTGGTGAGTTCCCAAAGAGCCTTATCGGCGTTGAGCTTATTTTCCAAATCGGTTATCTCTATTTCCTTCAGGCTTGTAGCAGACGCAGCGGCACCTTCAGCTTTAAGCTGCTTGAACTCTGCTTTGGCGATCTCGATTTTGGTAACGGCCATCTTCTCTGTAAGCGCCCAAACCTCGAGATTATAGGCGAGGTTGCTTTCCAAGGCGGTGAGAGAACTCTTGTAAATATCAGCATCAAGACGAGCGATAACGTCACCGGCCTTTACTGGGCTGCCGACAGTGACAAGAACTTCATCTATAATGCCGCCTGCATCGAAGCAAAGGTCATGCACATAAGGAAGAACAATTCCTTCAAGGGTAATGACATTGAATATTTCGCCGCGGGTAACGACTGCGTTATCCGGTTCCATACCTACCGGCTCAATAAGCTCCGGGGCATTATCAGATGCGTTCATGGCGCAGCCGCTCAAAAGAAGCAGACTCAAAATTACAGGCCAAGCCAGTATTTTATGTATCAGTTTCATATCGGTATTGCCTTATCTGCTTTACGGGAAAGCAGTACCTTTCTTAAGGATTGTTTAAATATCAGCGGAGAATGACGCTGTCGCCTTCTTCAAGTCCGGAAATGACTTCGATCCATTTATCGCTTTCAAGTCCACACTGAATTTTGCGTGCGCTCTTCAAGCCATTCTCGTCTTCGTAATACACATAATACGCATCTTCTACCATAAATACGGCACGCTTGGGGAGCATGAGAACGCCCTGCCGGCTGTCCAGCTCCAAAGTAACGGTTCCTTTTGCCGAGCTGCTTGCCGGAGTCTCAGCGCCGATAACTTCAAGGCATACCGCTTCCCTGCCCTGCGCTTTATTCGATTCGGAGGCTTCCATTCCAAGCTCTGCAGCATTGCGGACAACACAAGGATATTCGACACCGTCAGAAACAATTGTGAATTCGCTGCCCTCTTTGAAAAGAGTATAATGCTCTGTGGTTGCGTAAAAAACAGAGGAGGTGGTATCAGTGATAGTAACGACTGTATCTGCCTTGTTGGAGGTTGCTCCGGGGTACAGAGATTTCGCGTAGGTGACGGTACCGTCTATAGTTGCATAAAGTCTGAGACTTTCGCGTTCAGCTACCAGCTCAGCCATCTTGCCCTTCTGAAGCTCGAGTGACGCCCTGTAGTAGGCTGCGTCCGCGGCTCTGGCGTCGGAGGTAACTGTACTTATGCTGCCCTGCAGCTTCTCAGCTTCAAGGGCGAGGTGATACGCGGTTTCTGCTTCATCAAGCTTGATGGTAAGGCGAGAGATTTCGGCATCAACTATGGATATGCGCTGCTCTACATCGGTTACATCAAGCCAAGCAACGAGATGTCCGGCTTCAACGATGTCACCGACAGCTACATTTACCGCGCCGTAATTCTTGCCGGTTATGCCAAAACCCAGCTTCTCGCGACGTGTTGCCTGAAAAGCGAATGTTACTTCACGTATCAGGCTAAAATCTCCGCGGCTTACCTGGGCGGTAATGTACTCTTCGCCGCTGTAAGGCGTTACTAAAGGCAGCTCAGGAGTTGTGGCTTCTTTCGGAAGAAGGAAACAGCCCGAAAGGGAAAGCACAAGCGTAAAACACAATATGGATACAATAACTTTTTTCAAAACGACCAACTCACTTCCTGTAATGCTGGTTAATAGAGAAATTATACTGCTTTAACAAACCGCAGTCAATAAAATGTCGAAATCTATTAAGTTATATTATTTGAAGTTTATACAAAATCACGGAGAAGACAATGTCTGCTCCGTGAAAATCTTATTATTCCAATGCCTTGACAGCGGCTTCCAGTGCTTCACGTATTTTCTCAAGAGGCAGACTGAAAAATTTATCTCCGGCCTGCTCGGGAAGATATGGTACATGAATGAAACCGACCAAAGTTGAAGTGTTATTGTAATGGTTGAGCAAGGTATAAAGTACATCGTTACACACGAAAGCCCCTGCGGAATACGACAAGGACGCGGGTATTCCGGCTGCATTAACGGCGCTGACAATCTTTCTCACAGGTATGGTGGCGAAGTATGCCGCGGGTGCACCGTCAACAACAGGTATGTTCAACGGCTGATTGCCCGCGTTATCGGGTATGCGCGCCTCACGCAGATTTATGCCTATCACTTCCGGTGTAACGCTCATTCTGCCGCCTGCCTGTCCTACGCATATTATAACGTCGGGCTTAAGTTTGGCAGCGGTGTCCAGCACCATTTGGGCTCCTGCCCCGAAAACGGTAGGTATCTCAATTTTTGCTATATCGTATTCACCTATTTTGTCCGGAAGCAAGCGCACTGCCTCCCATGAGGGATTTATAGTGTCGCCGCCAAAGGGGTCAAAGCCGGTGATCAAGAGATTTTTTGACATTGCTAATTCAGCTTTCAATTGTTGTTTTCTTCCGCACCGAAGGCTCTGTTGTAGTAAGGCAGGAGCAAGAATACGTCACACATCAAATGAAAAAATATTTGGGATCATATTTTTCCCGAATGTGTTTTTGGCCATGCGATACATTGCCTTTGCGTGGATTCTGTCGTGCCATATAAAACGGCGCAGGACTTTGCGTAAAGACCACGTTTCGCCATAACTGCCGTTTAATACGATGTTGCTTAAGAAATCAGGTTGTTTTTCGAGCTGTTCAAATCCTCTCTGCCTGCATTCAACGATCGTTCCATCATTGTCTGCATAAATGTTTATTTCACCAAAGTAATAGCTGTTTACGTTCTTAGTGTGTGCGTACATTTCGTCTGCGGTTCGCGGTACCTGCCCGTAGAAAGTATCGCGAGCTGGCAGACAGCTCTTAGTCTTGTCAGGGACAGAGTTATATAGGGAATGAAAATCAAATGCAGATTTGAGAGCCAAAGCTTTTAAAGCGTTGTATTCTTCTAGTGTAATAGAATTCTTTTCTGCTTCGAAGATGACATCGGAATCGGCGTCGCGAATATCAAGAGCAGATTCTTTTTCTTGTGTAATTTCGATTTCAAACGTTTCGGGGACTGGTTCGCCTTTCCAACGTAAATAAGAAATAATCTCATGCTGCATTTTGCTTAGCGCCAGCTCTCTTCTTGCACCACGGGTATAGGCACCAATGATATTGGAGGAGTAAATTAAACTGTCGTCCCCGTTGTGCTCCCATACACAATAGATTTTCATCGTTTGCAACTCCTTGTCTGTTGTATCTACCACTTATGTGCATTGTACTACATCTTTGCGTAAAGAAAAAGACCTGAAATCTTTCGATTTCAGGTCTTTTTGGTGGAGATAAGCGGGATCGAACCGCTGACCTCTTGAATGCCATCGGTTTCGAGGTTCTGGACTCGATGAAATTTGTTAGAAAACTTAGACAAAACAGCACTATTTAGACACATTTTAGGTTCATTCGTTTCAACTGGTACAATGCGTTTTGCCCTGATTCCGGTACAACTCCGGTATGAAAAGTTCGGAGCAAAAATGAAAAGTTCCGAGCCCCTCCAAAAATCAGTTGAAAGGAAGACAAATTATGAGCTACATTTCAGCAAAAGAAGCTGCCCAGAAGTGGGGCATTTCCGAAAGAATGGTGTATAAGTATTGCACTCAAAATCGAATTCCGGAGGCCTATCAAGACTACGGTATTTGGTTTATCCCCGAAGATGCCGCTAAACCTTCTCGGATCAAAAAAGACACAGTAAATACGCCTCAGATCCCCCCACTTCTCAAAAATCTGATCAAGCAGCGAGATGGCAGACAGTATCGTGGTCTTTACGACTATGTCCAGATTAACATGGTCTACAGTAACGGTCGAATGGCCAGCAACAGGCTGACACGCAACCAAATCGAGCTGCTGTACAAAACCGACCGCGTCGTCACCGGAAGCGAAGCAATCAAGATCAATGATATCATCGAAGCAAGAAATCACTTCCTTGCTGTCGATATGGTTTTGAGCAATGCGATAAAGCCACTGAACCAGACACTCATTCATCAGATCCAGATGCAGCTGCACAGCGACAACTGCCGCCATAAGCGTCATGCTCCTATTCCTTACGGATATCGGAAATCATCCACCGCACCTAAGTTTGGCAAAACCACGCCGCCTTCAGAGATCGGGGCAGCCATGACCGCCCTGATCAAAGAATACGAATCTCAGAAATATATCGGCTTTCACGAGATTCTGGATTTCCATGTGAAGTTCGAACGCATCCGCCCATTTGAAGATTGCAATGGTCGTGTTGGCCGCCTACTCATGTTCAAGGAATGTCTCCGGCACAGTGTTACTCCCTTTATCATCGACGACAAGCGCCGCACCGGATATCTGGAAGGCATCCGTTGTTGGGACAAGGATCGCAGCGTCTTTATGGATGTCTGCATGGAAGCCCAGATGCGTTTCGAGGCACAAATCGCTCTGCAGGGATTGTTGGAGTGCCATTCGCGGCACATGGGAGCATATCGCAAAGGAAACATTGGTCATTAATCATCAGCTTACCGGACCTACTCCAAGAAAGGTCTGGGACGCTCTGCTGAGAGCCACTATCCGACGATGGGCATTGAGGACATCAAAGCACTTCCCGTTGGAGAGCTGGCAGCAAAAGACTGTGCGCTCTTCATGTGGATCACCTTCCCATGTATGCAGGAGGCTTTTCAAGTCCTTGACGCATGGGGATTTCAATATAAGACCGTCGCTTTTGTGTGGATAAAGCAGAATCGGATCTCAGATAAGGAGGCACACCATGGCAAATCGAACACGACCAATCCGCATCGAGTTCTGTGTCAGCGACTATGAACACCGGCTAATCAAACGCAAAATGGATCAACTTGGCACCCGAAATATGGGCGCGTATCTCCGTAAGATGGCCATTGACGGTTACATCATCAAGGTGGATTACACCGAACAGAAAAGGCTGGCCGCAGCTGTCAGCAGAGCAGCTGCCAACATCAATCACATCTGCCGACGCATCAATCAGACCGGCCACTTCTATGCAGACGATGTGGCGGAACTGAAAGCAAGACAGGCCGAGATCTGGCAGCTGTTGAAGCAGAGCCAGCGAAACGAAATTCCACCATAATACCTTCCATGTGTGGATTTCCCGGCATCGGTTTTTCAGACGCTGGATACCATGACGCTCTGGATAGTTCCGTTATTGGATTTCTGGACGCCGTTTTCCCTGACCTTCACCGGGGATGAAATTCATTCCCTAAATAATAAGAAATAAATAAACTCTCAAGATAATCATCTATCAATCCAATCAATACTGAGTTTGGATAGGATGGATGGGATGGAGGTTCCATGAAAAATCTTTGTAAGTTCACAGTGAAAAGCCCAGCAGCTTCCTACATACCACTGCCACGCTTTCTGCTGCTGGACGAAGAACTTCAGGACATCAGCAACGACGCAAAAGTCCTCTACGCTCTCCTGTTGGACAGGGCAAGTATCTCCCGGCAGAACGGCTACATCGATTCCGACGGCACGATCCGCCTGTACTTCACGGTGGAGCAGGTACAGAAGAAATTACACCGCAGCCGTCAGAGTGCCACGCGGATCTTCCGCGAACTGGAATACAGTGGCCTGATTATCCGCAAGAAACAGGGCCTCGGCAAACCGGCAGTTATCACTCTGAATTATCCGGCAGATGCCCGTCTGATCATGAAGGAGGATGGTGCGGATGTGGGATGAAATCAGAAAGATGAAACCCATCGAGCGAAGGCCGGACGGAGAACTGTTCCGCCTCACGCCAAAACAGGCTCGCCGCGTCTGGCGGCTGGTCAAACTCTGCTGCAACAATGTTGACGGCGACTGCCTCCTGCTGGATGACGGCGAAGGCTGCGCCTGTCCGCAGTCTATCGCGTATACGCTCATCTGCAAATACTTTCGCCGCGCAGTCCTACCGGCAGAGCCGGAACTGGAAGAAGACATCTTCAATCCGAATGATATGCGCCGATGCAAAATCTGCGGTGCGCGGTACATCGCCCGTTCGGGACGTTCCAAATACTGCCCCGACTGTGCTACAGAAGTGCACCGGAAACAGAAGGCCGCCTACGCCCGAAAAAAGAGGTCGAGCGTAGACAATTAACCTTTCAAAAAGCCAGTCATTTCAAGGGTTTCCGGAAGCCACATCAAGGGTGGTTGAATGATTTCCCCTGATGGGTGCAAAACCCACTTCAATTTGTCTACATTTTTACCCACGAAAGGAGTTCCTATATGGCCGAACCTATCGTTTATAAATCTTTTGATCAACTTCCCGTAACTATTCAGGCAGAGGACATCGCCGCAATCCTCGGCATCTCCCGCGCAGGCGCGTACACTTTGATGCGAAGCAAAGGCTTCCCAACAATTTATGTTGGCAAACGCCGAATGATCGTTCTGAGAGATAAGTTCATCGCTTGGCTGGATGAACAGGCTTCCTGATGCAAAAACTGCCGCCTGCGGAATATTTTTTCTGCAGGCGGCGGAACCGGGTATTTCAATTTTTGGCGGCGTGATCTATAATAAAAGTGCAAAACGCCTGTGCCAGAGAAAGGAGTAAGCATGGCAAAAAGACGGGCGAACGGAGACGGCCATCTCCGGCAACGTCCAAACGGCACATGGGAGCTGTGTCTGATGATTGGTTTCCATGATGACGGCAGACGCAAATACAAAAGCTTTTACGGCAAGACTCAGAAAGAAGTCAAAGACAAGGCCAAAGCGTACCAGAGCGCCAAGGCCGAGGGCATTGAGATGGATGTGGTCTATACCTTTGAGGAATGGGCCGACATGTGGTTCGAAAGCCACAAGGACAACATCATGCCCACCACGCAAGAAAACTACAAATACACGCTGCGTACACTCAAATCCTTTTTCGGTCGCCGGAAGATCCGGGACATCAAACCCTTCGACATCGAAATGATGCTGAAGAAACTGCGCCATGACGGACGCTCTCTTCACTATCTGGCTCAGTGCCGAGGAATGATGTATCAGATCATGCACAAGGCCGAAGCCAACGATCTCATCCGCAAGAACCCTGTTCGCTTCGCAGAGAAGATGCGCAATCGGGAACCCATCAAGCGGAAGGATGCTTTCACCACGGAACAGGTAGCCATCCTCATGGAAAAGCTGCCGGAGGACCGTATGGGACTCAGCATCCGACTGATGCTTGGAACCGGAATGCGCACACAGGAGATTTTGGCCTTGGAACCCCGGCATATCGAACCGGATGGCTCGGTCATCCGCATTGAGCAGGCAATCAACATGTACAAGGGCACCGGTGTTGTAGGTACGCCAAAGTCCCGCGACAGTTACCGGAGCATTCCTGTGCCGGAAAGCCTGCGCTACTGTGCGATTGAACTGCGGAACACGGATAAGAAGTTTATCTGGGAAGTCCGAAAGAAAGACAGCCCATGCAACCCTACTTACTTCCGTGACCAGTTCAAGAAGGCACTGGAGAGCATTCCCGAAGTTCCGATCCTGACACCGCACAGCTGCAGACACACCTATGTCAGTCAGATGCAGGCGCTGGGTGTGGACTTGGCTACCATCCAGAGTATCGTCGGTCATGCCGATGTGAGTATGACGCAGCACTACCTCCACGTACAGGAATCCATCCGGCAGGATGCCATTGACCGGTTCAGCAAAGCCTTTCCAACAGGCCGCAGCGGACCGGAAAATTCGCCTCCTGCCTGCAAGGTGCTAAAGTTCCCCAATGTGGGTTGATGTGACATTTCGTACAGCCAGTCCATAGAATGACAAGGCGATTCCGGTATAACTCCGGTACGAAAAGTTCCGTCAAAAAAGCAGGGTTCCGCAGCACCCTTCAATACGTGGACATATTAGACGAATATGGCAGATTTCAGACGAAAAAAGACCTGAAATCTTACGATTTCAGGTCTTTTTGGTGGAGATAAGCGGGATCGAACCGCTGACCTCTTGAATGCCATTCAAGCGCTCTCCCGGTTGCATCGGTTACATACCCCCACAAACCGGGCCAAAAGAGCGTTTCAATACACGTGGAATGATCGTCTTTAGAAGTTTTTAGTATAGTATTCTGCCTATTAGCATATCGCCGCTATCGCCCATAAAGATTTCTTTTGAAAAGACATAATTGTTGCTTGCGTCGTATATGCTCCAGTATATTCTGTTACTGTGATCGTAATATTTTTTGCTAAAAAAATCTAATATTTCATCTGAAGCATCTATATTAACTTCGCATTGCCAGTTGAATGTACCCAATGATAAAATAATCTGCCCATCCTCTCTATGTAGAGAGGTACAATGTGGACTTTCTCGCAGCATACCTATCTGCTCGCGATTCATACAAACACGAATGTTCAAATCGGTATGGTTACGATAATAATCAAGTATTACTCCCTGCTGAATAGAAATTGAATGTAGAGGGTGTCCTCTTTCTGCATATTCCCGGCTTGCATGCGCTTTAATTTTATCTATGACATCAAAGATGAGCTTAAAATTGTTTTTTGAGAGCAGATTGAACGGAGGAACCTCTTTCAACACATTTTCTGCAAATTCATTCTTTGAGAGAGCGCGTACCTTAACCAATTTCTTCGATGCGGCAAGGGCTTTCAGATCGAATCCATCAGCAATAAGTTCGCGTGGTATCATGTAAATATTGTCATCGACCACGAAATTTTGCTTTTTTCTATCCCTACCGATTAGATGTATTTGGTTTCCTTCGGGGGTCGTAATGGGGAACTCATCGCTTAAATATAATCTATGTCCGGATGAGTTAGGGGTCTTGATTTCTTCGTCAGTGTAGTAGTGTTCTATACTAATGTGGGGCGTGCTTTGTCTATCAGGAGGCACAGGCAAGATTACAGCATATACATTATTTCCTAAACACTTAAATCCGCCCTCGTCATAGTATCTATCTACAATTTTTTCAACATCGCTATCAAAGATAAAAACCCGCAGTTTGTCATTGTGAAAAAGCGCAGTGTATTCACAAAGTGTTGATAGTGTATTGCACCCGGATATGTTTAGACCGGATAGATTTATATTTCCGTCTGCTATGCTGTTTTCGTATTCCAAAAAATCAAAATCCAAGTTGTCGTAAAGCCCCATTGCTAAAAATGCTGTATGTGCAGCTTTTAGGTGCTTCCAGTCAGTCTTTCCCTCAGTTATGATTAGATTTCTGTCCGTGTTAAAAATCGAACTGATGCTACGTTCGATATTGGGAGCAAATTTCCTAATGTAAATAGATGTTCTTGTATTTGTCCCTGCAGACTGGACAATAAACAAAACTTCATCAGCGCATGGGCTTATCTCACTTTGAATCACATCTGTCAGTGAAAAAATAAAACGATCATTATCTTCATCGCCGTATATATAGGCGTTTCCGTTCTCTTCCAATATGATGCTTTTTACTCTGAATTTGTTATAATAAGCAGTTTGGCTCTGCAATTCTCCGAATGAAATTTTCTCAATATTTACTTTAATGTAAATCCATGATTGTTTTTTAGCAATGTCTCTCAGTGCATTTAAGGATATTTCCTTTGAGGTCTTGATAAGCCGTATATCTGATGCTAGGCTATTATATTCCATATCTTTTCCTTTCCAACGCTCATTGTGCAAGAGCGAAACGGCAGATGATAGTGTAAAAATAGCCTTGGGACAAAATGTCCCAAAGCTATTTTTACATTAAGAATGGTCAGCCCCAGTGCTAAAAAGCAGTGTGTGATTCACAATTAGTGCATAACATACTGTGGTTACTGTTTGACAACACTGGGAGAAGTTCGATATTTGTCAACAGCTGTTTTTTGTTTGTCTTTCAATTCATAATAGTTTATCTCGCCGCGATCGATCCAGTCTGTAATCATTTTCAGTTGATTTCTTTCTTTATAGTGGCGGATGAGCGGCTGATGGCCAGGTTGCTTGCTGTTTGCGTTTTCAAGCGCCATAATCTTCAGAATGATATCTTTCGCAAAAAGAATGTGTTTTCCCACTGTCAGCTGCGTTACATTGTAGTGAAGGTTACGATAATTTGCGACAACAGTATTGCCATCTTCCTGCTGAAGGATGTAGTTTCCAATAAGCTGCTCTGGAATGAACATCAAATCTAATTTAGCGATGGTATCACCCAACAGGCTGTTAATTACAATGACAGGCTCAATGTCGGCATCCGAAAGGCTATCGACTTTCCATAAGGACAATGTGTTTCCGGATGTGCGCATATCATTTGCAATTGTATCAGCTTTATAATTATCAATAATATCTTCGGCTTCTTTTTCTAAAAGAGACCACTTTGCGCGTGCAAATTTGCGCACATAATATGCCATAGAAAGCCCCCGCTTTATGCGCTCATTTCTTTACTCTTTAATTGTTCTATGACCTCATCTCTGTATTCTACCAGCCAAGGATCTTCCAATTCGAGTTTCTGAAGAATATCAATAGCTTCAACAGTATCCCATTTTTCAAAGCACGAGATGAGCAAATCTTGGATGACAGGCGAATGATTCAATGCACATGCAAGAGAAATTGTAATGCCATATGGATCTAGCTCCGCATAGCTATAATTCGACAGAATATGCAGCACGCCCTCCAAGATATGATCGTTTGATAGATTGTGGTTCACAATGTCAGCCAAAAGTCCCAAGGAGTTTACAGCATCCCCTCTTGTTGTCTTTAGCTTATCAAAATATTCATCCGCTTCAGTCCAGATTCCCGCTTCAAAATAGCAGCTTTGAATAATAGCGATCATTCTTTTTTTTATCAAAAAAGCGTTATTGTCTCTAATTTCCGGCGGGAGTGCAGTCGTGTTGTCAGCTGGAACATTGTGTATGCTGTACCCGCTGGGAATTGTACCTGCTGTTGACTGCTTTTCGCTATCATTGAAAAATTGGGACTTGTAAGCATTATACAAGAAACTGTACCACTCAACGATTTGTTCCTTTTTTGAGACTTGATCTTCAACCCCATTTGAATGGGACTCAAGGTCAAACAGCGGAGGGACATAATCGCCAGTTGATTTGGTCAAGAAATCAATAAAAGATGTTTGCAATTGTGTCCACCTCCATAGCAAAGTTAGGCAGTAAACTTCTCCTTAATCTGTCGCAAAAGATCAAGGAACAGTACTTGCGCATGAGCCGCAAAGCAAGAAACGCTATCGGCATTAAACCGGATTGCCTTATTTTCTGCCACTGTATTGATGTCGGCGGCAATATGCAATCCCTTGATTTCCTGTTGCTCTCCCGTCGATGCATTAACCGTTTGAAGAACACCGGACTCTAAAACAAGGATGGAATTGCTCAATTCATCGTTGTTGTCAACTTCAATAGGTGCTCTGCTGTTAAATCTGTGATTCCATTCGACACACGATTCAGAAACATTATTAACAACAATACCCAAGTTGTTTTTTTGATAAAAATCCGCAAAGGACAAATCTTCCTTTTCAGGAATAATAACATCAACGTAGTAGGCTAGTCTGTTTCCTCGGACATCACCCAAAGCAGAAAGCATTGTGTTCATGATTGAGATAGCAATCGGAAGTTTATCAGTAAAGTACTGCTCAATTGTGTCAGATGCGCCCATCGTAAACTCGACATCCACTCGTTCTGCAAGAATACGAATATTTACATCTCCATTTGGAGAAACAAACTGCATACGCTTGTCATTGGAACCAATTTTAGCAGATACAAAAGGAACATTGATTATCTGCTGGGCTGTTTGAATGATATTAGGTAAAAAATCATATCCAGCAGTCTGCAAGGCTTGAGTCCATGCAACCGAATTTGCAGAAGTAGGAGTATACTGTTTGTAATCGCCAAATATCGAAAGCCGGAATGTTAATATATGCATATAGGCCCTCCTCATTATAGGAAATGGTATACTCATTATAGCATAACCTCGATTCTTTTCAACATATTTTTCGCTTTGAAAGTGCACCTTGTTTGAACAAAAGATAAACTTTTTGTAATTCTTCTCTCAATAATAGCGAAAAAACATATGTTAGTTGCACGAAAAAGGGCAACTAACTAAAAATATGTAGTGTGCCGCTCGAGGAGACTATGGGCGGCGTTTCCATATAGATCAAACGGAAAGGAGGTTTCCTGTTGCTGGCCAGTCTGCTGACTGGTCTTTTTTTATGCCAT
>CAYYLZ010000013.1:0-44801 GCA_964472725.1 uncultured Oscillospiraceae bacterium | reverse complement strand
TCTCAGTTCGATAAGGATATCAAGGTCAAGAGGAAAGATGGTTAAAAGATGCTGAGTAAAATTCGAAGCATTTTCCCAACGCTGGAAATTCGGGAAAACGAACCGCTCAAAAACCACAGCAGCTTCCGCATCGGCGGCCCGGCGGACGTAATGCTCCTGCCGAAAACCCACGAAGAGCTGGCAGGCGTGTATAAGCTCCTGCTGGAGGGCGAAGCGCGCCATTTTGTCATGGGCAACGGCAGCAACCTGCTTTTTGCCGACGAGGGCTATCGCGGTGTGGTCATAAAGACCTCCGGAGTGAACGGCGTTGAGCTTGCGGGAGAGAATACAGTCCGCGCCCAATGCGGCGCGCGGCTTTCGCAGACCGCGGTGTTCGCCCGAAAAAACGCCCTTGCGGGCATGGAATTTGCCCACGGTATCCCCGGCAGCGTGGGCGGCGCCGTCGTGATGAACGCAGGCGCTTACGGCGGGGAAATAAAGGACGTTGCCGTGAAAACCGTGTACCTTGACGCAGCGGGCGAGCTGCGCGAGGCTCGGGGCGGGGAGCATGATTTCAGCTACCGCCACAGCCGTTTTCAACCCGGCGAGATAGTGCTCAGCTGCGATTTCCTGCTGCAGCCGGGAGACGAAGATGAGATACAGAATAAAATGAGTGAGCTGGCTGCCAAACGCAAGGCCAGTCAGCCCTTGGAACTTCCCTCGGCGGGAAGCACCTTCAAGCGCCCCGTGGGCGGTTACGCGGCCGCGCTGATAGATCAGGCGGGGCTTAAGGGGCTCACCGTGGGCGGCGCGCAAGTATCGCCCAAGCACGCGGGCTTTGTTGTGAATGTCGGCGGAGCCAGCTGCGCAGATGTTCTTGCGCTGATGGATAAAGTGAAAGAGGCCGTGTTCGCCGCCTCCGGTATCGAGCTTGAGCCGGAGGTTCGCGTTGTGAAGTAAGGGGGAAGAAGAATGCAATTCTTCATCATATCGGGACTTTCCGGAGCCGGTAAGAGTAAGGTTGCTGCCATACTGGAGGACTTGGATTTCTACTGCGTCGATAACATGCCGGTAGTGCTCATGCCCATATTCGCGGAGCTTTGCCTTGCAACCAAGGGTCGCTATGATAAGGTTGCCCTTGTTACCGATGTGCGCGGACGTGACAGCTTCGACGAACTGTTTGGCGCCCTTGAGCGTATGCGTACGCTGGGCGTGGATTATAAGATAATCTACATCGAGGCCTCAAGCAGCATTATCCTCAAAAGATATAAGGAGACCCGCCGCCGTCACCCCCTCGACCCCGACGGCATGGACGTGGCGGAGGCAATAAACCGCGAGAAGAAGCTGCTGGCACCTATTCGTGACAGAGCGGACTACATTATAAATACCAGCACCTACAGCATATCCAAGCTCCAACGCAAGATACAGGATCTGTTCGCTGATAAAAATGATCTGCGGGGACTGAATGTAAGCGTCCAGTCCTTCGGCTTCAAGTACGGCCTGCCTGCCGACGCCGATCTGGTGCTGGATGTAAGATTTTTGCCCAATCCCTACTATGTGCCGGAACTGACCCATCAGACGGGACTTGACGAGCCGGTGCGGGAGTTTATCTTCCAGTACGAGGAAACGCAGGTGTTTATGAAGAAGCTTACAGACCTTGTGGGCTTCCTGCTGCCCCATTATGCCGAAGAGGGCAAGCCCGCGGTGGTCATAGCCATCGGCTGTACCGGCGGCCATCACCGCAGCGTAGCCGTGGCGGAGGCGCTGGCGCAGTTCACCCGTGAGCAGGGGTATGAAACCGTTTGTGCTCACAGAGATGTAAACAAGTAAAATTCAAAGGAAAGGAAGTGCGGAAGGGAGTATGAGCTTTGCAGCAGACGCAAAGGTGGAGCTGTGCCGTCAGCACATAAATAAAAAGTGTTGCACGGCAGCGGAGATATATGGTATACTCCTTTATTGCAACACCTTTTCCGCTGATGAAATACGCATCGTTACCGAATCCCGGGCATTTGCCCAAAGAGTGGAGAAGCTTTTCCAACGAGCCTTTGGCTGGGAGTTCGACCAGCGCATAGGCTTTGAGGCCAGCGAGGGTAAGCTGGTTCTGGCGGTGACTGAGCCGGAGAAGATATCTCAGGTGTTCAGCCGCTTCGGCTATGATCGGGAGCGGATAGTGGCGCACCATATAAATCTCGGCGTCCTTGAGTCCGATTGCTGCAAGACCGCCTTCATGCGAGGCGCGTTTCTTGCCGGCGGCTCGGTGACGGATCCGAGGAAGAATTATCACCTTGAACTTATCACGGGTCACTTCAACGTAAGCAATGAAGTGGTTTCCATGCTGTTTGAGATGGGCTTTTCTGCCCGCAATTCCCGCCGCAGCGGAAACTGCGTCACCTATCTCAAGCAGAGTGAGGCCATAGAGGACCTGCTTACTACCATCGGCGCGCCGGTTTCCGCAATGGAGATAATGAACGCCAAGGTGGAGAAGGATATGCGCAACAGCATAAACCGCAAGGTCAACTGCGATACGGCCAACGTGGAAAAAACCGTCAACGCCGCCATGGCGCAGATAGAGGCTATCCGCAGCCTTGAAGAAACGGGAGCGCTGGACGGTCTCGGGGAAAAGTTCAGGGAAACGGTTCGGCTCAGGGTGGAAAATCCCGAAGCCAGCATTGCGGAGCTGGCGGCAATGTCGGACCCGCCCGTAACGAAATCCTGCCTGAATCACAGGCTTAGAAAAATAATGGAATTAGCAAAATAAGAAAGGCAAGTCATAATGAAAGAGAGAAACTCCCAGAAATCCGTAGCCAGATATGGCTATATCGTGCTGGTGCTGCTCTGCATTGGTATCACCATGCCCAACTTCGCTCAGTATCAGCTTACCGGCTTCGGTAAGGAAGCCATTGCCAAGTTCCTTGGCCGCGAGCTCAGCGACAGCCAGTTCAGCCTTGTGAACATGGCTCCCCTTATCCCCGGCATCTTCCTTAGCCTGATATCCGGCCTGCTGGTTGACCGCTTCGGCCCCCGCAAGGTCATCACCACCGGCGTAGTGCTTTCCGCCATCGGCGTAGTGCTTCGCGTCAGCCTTGACTCCTACGGCACCATTCTTGCGTCCATGATCCTCATGGGCGTCTGTGCTACTTTCCTCAACGCCAACTCACCCAAGGTCCTCGGCACATGGTTTGCCCCCGGCAAGGCCAGCGTGCTTCTGGGTGTATTCCTCGCCATTGCAAACGTATCCATGGCTCTCGGCACCGGCATTGTAGCTGTATTCGATACCGTTCATTCCGCATTTGTATGCGCCGCTATCGTTGCTGTTATCGTTGCAGTTCTGTGGATCCTCTTCATGCGCGATAATAAGCACGCTCCCGCAGGTATGGAGGAGGCAGCAGCGGTAGAGGAAGGCGAGAAGCCCAGCGTTATCGCCTGCATCAAGGTCTGTGCAAAGAGTACGGGCGTATGGAAGGCCGCGTTCTGCATGATGTGCATCTGCACTGCCACCGTCGGCGCGACTCAGTTCCTGCCCACCGCGCTTCTTTCACGCGGCGTTTCTCAGGATACCGCATCTCTCTGCGGCATGTGCATCACCATAGGCGCAACCATCGGCTGCCTGGTTTCTCCCACTCTCAGCACCAAGCTCAAGCAGCCCAAGAAGTGGATGTTCTTCGGCGGCATCATCGCTGCTATCGGCACCTCCTTTGCATGGCGCATCACCAGCATTCCCATTATGGTTATCTGCCTTGTTATTACCGGCTTCCTGACATCCGGCTTCTCTCCCATCGTAAACGCGCTGCCCCTTAGCCTCAAGGAGATCGGTCCCAAGTATGCCGGCACCGCAGGTGGCTTTATTGCCACTGTTCAGCTGCTGGGCAACGTTATCCTGCCTACATACGTTATCTGCAATATAGTTGGCAACAATAACTACAACGGAATGTTCATCTGCTTCGGCGCACTCATGCTCATTTTCAGCGTGCTCTGCATTTTCCTGCCCCTTGGCGAAAAGAAAGACTAAAAAATAACGGCCATTGTCGATTTTTCGACAATGGCCGAAAATTAATATGTACAGCATGGCGATTTCGTGATATAATACGCTAAAGTAACATACTGCGTGATGGAAAAGAGGTGCAGGCCGTGACTATTTACGATATAGCGAAGGAAGCGGGGGTATCCGCCAGTACGGTATCCAGAGTAATGAATAACAAGCCCGGCTTGAAAGCGGAGACCCGCGAGAGAGTCATGGCCGTGGTAAAGAAATATAATTTTGCCCCCGACGAAACTGCCCGCGGATTGGTGCGCCAGGCCACAAAGACCATCGGCCTGCTTATTGGCGATGTGCGTATCACCAACTATATGATGGGCATTCACTCCATTATCACCGCCATGGCAGAGCAGAGCTACTGTTGTATAGTGCTTGATACCGGTCTGGACAGCGCAACGCGAGCAGAGTATGTGAAGATACTCAGCCAGCGCAGAGTGGAGGGCGCAATACTGGTCGGTGCGGGCTACCAGTGCCCGGAGGTTGAGGAGGCCATACGGCTGTATCTCAAGAACGTGCCCGTTGTCATCGTCAATGGTGCGATTGATATGCCCAATGTCTACAGCGTGTTCAGCGACGAGCGCAGCGCTACATCTCTCTGCCTTAACTATGTGTTTGAGAAAGGCTATAAGCACCCGGCGTACATAGGCTGCGGCAGCATGGTCGGCAATCAGAAACGGCTGGCAGGCATAGCAGACAGTGTGGCGAAAAACGCCCCGGGTCTGGAAGTGCCTACATATATCAGCAAGTCCCCCTTTGAATGCGGCTACCGGGAGACCCGTACGGCGCTGGAGGAGCATCCGGAAACGGATATTCTCGTTTACTCCGCCGACTGTTTCGCCGTTGCGGGCATGTGTATGCTGCAGGAGCTTGGAGTAAAGGTGCCGGAGCAGTTGGGCATTATCGCTGCCGAGGAGTCGATTTATTCCACCGTAAGCCACCCCTACATGACTTCACTGGACGTGAAGGTGGAATACGCCTGCGAGGCGGCCTGCCGTATCATGCTGGATATCTTTGCAGGCGAAAA
Source organism: uncultured Oscillospiraceae bacterium (assembly GCA_964472725.1). Taxonomy (GTDB): domain Bacteria; phylum Bacillota; class Clostridia; order Oscillospirales; family Oscillospiraceae; genus RGIG6375. Next base: position 39,762 of record CAYYLZ010000013.1, on the reverse strand, counting down.
AAGCCCCAAAACGGTGATGCTGGAACCTAAAATGAACGAGCGGGAAACCACCAAGAATATGAACTGAAAACAGTAACTCCCACCATCGGCAGATGGCGGGAGTTTTGCGTTATTGGGAGTTTTTGTGCCCGAGTGAGAGCCATCGTTCCTCGTCAAAATGAATGCAGTGAGCGTATTTTGGATATTGGGCGAGGATAAGGCGCATGGTAGTTTTGGGGTCTGCGGCATCGTGCCGCAGACGGAAGTAGACACCGCTGGAGTTATAGCCTACGCTGAATATCTCCGGATAGGTATCGAAAAGCGAAAGAGATGAGTTTTCTATCAGCGTGTATAATTCGACGACCTCGTTCATGGTATATCCCTTTGGCTCGGCGGCGAATTTGAGCGGGCGGGACAAACTGCTGTATTTGTCGCTGCTCACTCCGGTATAGACCTTGCCACTGATATCATCATAAAGGGTTTGGCTGTCTGCATCATAGCGAAGTCCCTGCAGCCTGAGTTTGTCCTCATCGGTGTAAACCGTGTAGCCCGCACGGATATGCAGGCAAAGATTGGGACCGTCTGCGTGTGCGCCGCTGTACCAATCAGCAAACTCTCCTGGAGCGTGGGAAAGAGCGAGATGGTCTATAATATCTTCACGGGAGACTGTGCCGAGGCTGCGATGCTGCCATAAATATACGATGCCAATAAGAAGGACGCCTATAAGCAGCGTGGCGGTAATGGACTTGAAGCGGTTCACGGAAAACACCTCCTTAGGATAGAAAAATACGGGCGACCGCAGGGTCGCCCATATGAGTTTGTTTTCAGGCAAATTTAGCCTCAGCGGCAGCGGCCATGTCGGAGTACTTTTTGCTCATTTCCTCATTGCCCAGCTTGGAGTAGGCAAAGGCGCAGTTGCGGCAGCCGATAATGAATTCGCGGTTCTCGCCGAAGATAAGACGGGTCTTCTCGACGGCCAGCTCAAAGGTCTTTGCGGCCAGCTCAATATCGCCGGCGTTGAAGGCGAAGAGAGCCTTGGTGTTCAGACCGCCTGCGTAGTGGGGGTTCATGCCGCCGTCAAGCTCTGCGAAAATGGCGAGAGACTCGTCCAGCATCTTCTGAGCCTTCTCCACGCTACCTGCGCTGTAATATGCCATGGCGGCATTGCTTAGGCTGGTGGCTATCTCGGCGTCGTTGTCGGGAACAAGGCGCATATACTCAAGCGCCTTCTCGAAGTGCTCAGCAGCCTTGGCGAAGTCCTTCATGTCCTGATAGACAAGACCCTCGTTGTTATAAAGGCTGGCGGTGGAATAGGGGTCGTTCTTGCCGTTGGCATTGAGTATCTTGCGGGATTCGTCAAAGGTGGCAAGAGCCTTTTCAAAGTCGCCCATAAGACGGTAGGCACCGGCAAGATTGAGAATTACCAGCGCGTAGTTGTCGGTTTCGGTAAGACCGCAGGACTCCATTTCGGTTCTTAGGCGGGTAAATGCGTTGATGCATTCCGGCCAGCGGCTGATGCCGCGATAGAAGCAGGCCATTTCGTTGAGAATGGCTATCATGCCCTGACTGCGGGAGATTATCCACTCCTTGTCCTCGGCGGAAATGCCGCCCTCTATGTCGCAACTGTCGTCACCGCTGCAGCAGGAGCAGCCTGCGGAAATTATCATGGAGTTTTCCACATTGTCAAGGGAGTCCAGCAGGAATTTTTCGGTGGCGGCGTTGTCGTAGCGGGAATAGTAGCCGTCCAGCTCGTCGTAAAAGGATTTGGTGTCGAAGCTCATAATCGTTTATACCTCCGTGGAAGATTTGTTTGTTACCTTGAAAAAGTGAATGACTATCAGCACCAGCGCTGCAGCGCCGATATAGCCGAACACGGGATAGACCGTGCCGATTAGCTTGCTGAAGCCAAGGTTGCTGCCCAGCCATGCAGCGAAGCTGAGTGCGCAGGCGAAGAGCAGGCGGTGTTTTTTTACTGCCTTGAAGCGGCAGAAAAAATCGGGAATGGGCACGAAAACGGACATGGACGCGCCGAACATTGCGCAGAACAGGAGAACGGCGTATACGTATTCCAGCGCGGGGTGCATATTGGCGCATACGGCTATCATGGGCAGCTCCGTCAGCGCCGTTTCCGGCATGGTGGCCACGGCAAGTATTATAGCCGCGGAGATGGCGAAGAGTATCGCGCAGCCAATGGCGGAGCCGATAACGATGCCGCGGGTGCTTTTTACCATTTTGCCCATGGGAGCGATAACGCCGATGGCGCAGAGAAAATTGTAGGAAAGGTAGGTGAAGCCTGCCACTGCCCAGTTGACCATCAGCGGATTGTCGTTGGTGACTACGCCGAAACTCAGTCCGTCGGCACGGAAAATGGCAGCGGCGGAAATCACGATGGCCATTATGGTCAGCACGGGCATGACCTTGGAGAATATGCCCACAAGTCCGCTTACTCCGCCGAGAGAAACGGCGGTGAGAGCGGCGCAGAAAATGGCGCTGAACACGGGCTTTACCCAGCCCCAACCGGTCAACTGTTCAGCCAGCGAGCCTGCGCCCGCTATCATAACGATGTAGATGCTGAACATGAAGACAATTTCCACGATGCCAAGTACGGTTTCCAAGACAGGCGCGCTCTTCCAGTAGATTATCTTCTCCATGTCGGTGATGCCGGTTTTGCGGCAGATTATCATCAGTATTCCGGCAAAGAAGCAGAGCAGGGCGGAGGCCAGAAGCGCACCCAAAAGTCCGCTTGCGCCGAAAGAACCGAAGAACTGCCACAGCTCCTGACCGGAAACGAAGCCCGCGCCTAAAAAGCAGCCGATAAAGGAAAACGCCAGCTGCCAGGGTTTGATCTGTTTCATAGATTACGGATTCTTACCTCTTTCGGCAAGGTCAGCGAGAATGCCTTCGAACTCGGCGTAATATGCTTCCTTGCTCTTGTGACCCTCCAGCTCAATGGGCATCTCGTCAAGAGAGGCGAGAACGGTAGGTATCCAGTGGTAGGGAATGCAGACGAGAACGGTGGCGTCGTCATCGTAAAGCTTTCTGCCGTGAGGGCCGTGGACAAAAGCGGGGAGAATGAAGTTTATCTTGCCGCTGCGGAAAGGTTCCACCAAAAACCATGCGCAGCCCATAACGGGAGTGCAGGTGGAGGTGTACATCATGCCGGTGGAATATGTAGCGGCGCGCATCACTATCTCGGCCACCGCGGGGCGGGCGCTGATGATGAGCACGTCGGGGTTGAAGTTCATCTTGCCAACGGGGGCAAAGGAAACGTAGTTGGTGGTGCCGAGATCCATGCGGGGAGTATGCTGATAGAAATGGGCGTTGGCGCGGGTATCGTTGAAAACGCCGAGAGGCTTGCCGATCTGGCCGCTCTGAGCCATGCCGTCAAACTCCTCCATACCCAGTATCTTCTTGCCAACGCAGGTCTCATTGTTTTCGCGGCTGAAATAGAAAGCGGTGTTTTCCCGCTGAGCCTTGCGGAATATCTCGCAAAGGGACATGCTTACGTCCTTGTCCAGCATGGGAATGCCCTCGGGGCGGAAATAAGTGAATTTAACGCCCATTGCGGGCTCGGTAAGGCCAAGCTTCTTCAAAGGGGAGAAATCGGGATTGGATATGGACATAAATGTTCCTCCTAACTTCAAATTTATATATACATACTATATCAAACTTATGGATAATTGAACAGTACCTTTTTACACCTCGGCTGCCGGTTCTTCAAGACTGTCTACTATCAGCAGCAGCGCAATGAACGCAGCAAGCACCAAAGCGTAGAAGCCCCAGTGCATCAGCAGCAGGAAACGGTTTTTCAAATAGGCGTGGTAGCCCAGAAGTGAGGCGAAGGAGCACAGCACCGACACCGGTGCGGCTTTGGGTATCACGAAAGCCACCGCCAGCGAAAGTACGTCGGCCATGAAGAAATAGCGCTCGTGCATGTGGGGCAGCAGCATTGGCACCACCAGTGCGAAAATGAACGCCGCAAGGAGCAGCGACCGGCTGCCCAGCCTTTTGCGCAGCACGAAAAGCAGAACGAACATCAGCGAGCAGAAAGCGAATGCGCCGATTATGCCCGCTCTGGAATATGCTGCGGGGTTCGCTACATTATAAAACAGGGAGAATACCGAGGGTGAGTTGTAGTTGAGAGAGCTACCCACGGTGGAGCCTTGATTTACGTATATTAACAATGTATCCAGTACGGGTCTGCCCGCAAGCATGGCAGGGGATACAGCGATGAAATATACGGCGGGGAACAGGGGCAGGTGATAAAGCTTCAGCTTCTTGGTGTAAAGGAAAACGAGGAACACGGGGAAGATGAATATGGCCTGCAGCTTGAATGCGAAGGCCAGCGACAGCGCCGCCATGGAGTGCCATGGGCGGTCGGTGAGAATAAAATATACACTCAGCACCGCGAGCCCGCCGTAAATGCTGTCGCACTGACCCCAGCAGGCACCGTTGAGCAGCACCGTGGGCAGCAGCATCGCTGCTGCGAATGAGATGAGGCTGCGGCTGTGGTCTTTTGTGCAGAGAAGGACAAGCTTCGCTATGCTTACAGCAAGAAGCAGGTCAAAGCCAACAGAAAGCAGCTTTATCAAATAAAGCTCGGTGATGGGAATATAGGAAAACAGGGCGAGGAAGAACAGGTAGGGGATATTGTAGTTGCCGATGCTGCGGCTTAGTCCGGCAAAACCGCCGTTATCCCGGAAATACTGTGTCCACGGCTTAAGGAAAGTAAGATAATCGCCGGTTTCGTGGTCGAAAAAGAGAATACGCAGCAGGAGCATTACGTATACCGTGACCAGCACGGGAACGAGTACTTTGACGCTGTAGTTCTCTTTCGAGCGGAAAAGGGCAAGGAACGCCAGCCCTGCGAACCCTGTAAGGCAAAGGACGGTGAACAGTGCGCCGCCAACGCCGGTCTTGTCCAAAGTCAGTGCCACGGCAAAGGCGGCAACGGCGAATATGGGCAGGGAACAGGCTGTTATGAATTTATGCTGCTGCATGGTGAGCCTCCGAATGGTGTTTATACCTATATAATATATACGCGTACGCAAAATATCAACCGAAAAAATGGCAATAAAAAAAGTGAGGCACGAACCTCACATAAAATTTACAATTTTATTCTTGACAAGCCTTGTAAAACATGGTAAAATGACTCGATAATTGCCTCCTTATCGCCAACGGGCACTACCTCATCATCTGTGCTCATTATACTGGCAGGGACGTAAAATGTCAATACATTTACTTGAATCGATGAAGTAAATGAGGAAATAACAACAACGCACCCGCGTGTGTCACTACCGCGATGACCTACATTCTTTTTACAGGGGTGATAGCCAAATGGCGAAAGAAAAGTACGCGATCAAGCATTACGGAAAAACGGAACGCCACAGCTTTGCCAAGGTTGAAGAGATCCAGGATATGCCCAACCTTCTGGAAATTCAGAAGGACTCCTACAAGTGGTTCCTGGAGACCGGCCTGCGCGAAGTATTCAGAGATGTTGAGGCGATAACCGACTTTTCCGGCAATCTGGAGCTTACCTTCATAGACTATTCTATGGACGAAAAGCCCAAGTATACCGTTGAAGAATGCACCGCCAGAGATGCGACCTACGCCGCTCCCATCAAGGTAAGCGTCCGTCTGCGCAACAAGGAGACCGAGGAGATCAAGGAGCAGGAGATCTTTATGGGTGATTTCCCCCTCATGACCGCCGGCGGCACTTTCGTCATCAACGGCGCAGAGCGTGTCATCGTTTCTCAGATCGTCCGCTCTCCCGGTATGTACTTCGATAAGAAGACCGACAAGACCGATACCTCCATGTATTCCTCCACCGTTATCCCCTATCGTGGTGCATGGCTGGAGTATGAGACCGACGCTCTCAATATGTTCTATGTCCGTATCGACAAGAACAGAAAGCTGCCCATCAGCTGGCTGCTGAAGGCTGTAGGTGCTCCCAAGGAGGACGCTCCCTACTCCTGGCTGACTGTCGGCCGCGCAACCGGCGGCGCTGTCACCAATGAGCAGCTCAAGGAGATCTTCGGCGAGGACGAGCGCATGACCGTCACCCTGGACAAGGACAGCTGCAAGAACCGTGAGGAAGCCCTCATCGAGATCTATAAGCGCCTGCGTCCCGGCGATCCCCCCACTGTTGACTCTGCCGACGGCCTTATGCGCACCCTCTTCTTCGATCCCAGACGCTACGACCTTTCCAACGTAGGCCGTTATAAGTTCAATAAGAAGATGGCTCTCGCCCGCCGTATCATGGGCAAGGAGCTGGCTGCTCCCGTAGTAAGCGAGTTCACCGGCGAGATCATTGCCGAGCCCACCGGCGAGATCCTTACCTACGACGAGGCTCTTGCTATCGAAAAGAGCGGCGCCGTTGAAGTTTTCGTAAAGGATCACTACGGCAAGGTAGTCAAGGTGTTCACCAACGGTATGGTCGACCTTGGCAGCTTTGTTGACTTCGATCCCGCTGAGGTAGGCGTTAAGGAAAAGGTTCGCCTGCTTATCCTCAAGAGCCTGCTTGAGCAGTACGAGGGCGAGGAGCTTAAGGAAGCTATCCGCGAGAATATGGATCTGCTTATTCCCAAGCACATCATTCCCGACGATATCTTCGCTTCCGTCAACTACCTCAACTGCCTTGCTCACGGCATCGGCGAGGCTGACGATATCGACCACCTTGGCAACCGCCGCATGAGAAGTGTCGGCGAGCTGCTGCAGAACCAGTTCAGAGTCGGCTTCTCCCGTATGGAGCGCGTTATCCGTGAGCGCATGACCCTGCAGGATCTTGATATCGTTACCCCCCAGTCCCTCATCAATATCCGTCCTGTAACTGCCGCTATCAAGGAGTTCTTCGGTTCTTCTCCCCTCAGCCAGTTCATGGATCAGACCAACCCCCTCTCCGAGCTTACTCATAAGCGCAGAATGTCCGCTCTCGGCCCCGGTGGTCTTTCCAGAGACCGTGCCAGCTTCGATGTCCGAGACGTTCACTATACTCACTACGGCCGTCTGTGCCCCATTGAGACCCCCGAAGGTCCCAACATCGGCCTTATTTCCTACCTGGCCAGCTATGCCCGCGTAAACGAGTACGGCTTCCTGGTAGCCCCCTTCCGCAGAGTTGATAAGGAAACCGGCTGCGTTACCGATGATATCCGTTATCTCACCGCCGACATGGAGGACGAGTTCATCGTCGCTCAGGCCACCGAGCCTCTGGATGAGAATGGCTGCTTCGTAAACGACCGTATCACCTGCCGCCACAGAGATGAAATCATCTCCGTTGAGCGTGAGCTGGTCGACTACGTTGACATCTCTCCCCGCATGATGGTTTCCATCGCGACCGCGATGATCCCCTTCCTTGAGAACGACGACGCAAACCGTGCTCTGATGGGCGCGAACATGCAGCGTCAGGCCGTTCCCCTTATGGTAACTCAGGCTCCCATCGTTGCCACCGGTATTGAGCACAAGTGCGCCGTTGACTCCGGCGTTGTTGTCATGGCTGATGGCGATGGCGTTGTTACCCGCGTTTCCGCCGATGCTATCGACGTCAAGTACGACGGCGGCAACGTAAAGAGCCACAAGCTGCAGAAGTTTGCCCGCAGCAACCAGGGCACCTGCATCAACCAGCGTCCCATCGTAGCTGTCGGCGAGCGCGTTACCGCTGACACCGTTCTGGCTGACGGTCCTTCCACCAGCGAGGGCGAGATTTCCCTCGGTAAGAACATTCTCGTCGGCTTCATGACTTGGGAAGGCTACAACTACGAGGACGCAGTTCTCCTCAACGAACGTATGGCTCAGGACGACGTTTTCACCTCCATTCACATCGAGGAGCATGAGATCGAAGCCCGTGACACCAAGCTCGGACCCGAGGAGATCACCCGCGATATTCCCGGCGTTGGCGACGATGCTCTCAAGTATCTTGACGAGCGCGGCATTATCTGCGTCGGTGCAGAGGTACATGCCGGCGATATCCTCGTTGGTAAGGTAACTCCCAAGGGCGAGACCGACCTGACCGCAGAAGAGCGCCTGCTGCGCGCCATCTTCGGCGAGAAGGCCCGCGAAGTCCGTGACACCTCCCTGAAGGTTCCTCACGGCGAGAGCGGTATCGTTGTTGACGTTAAGGTATTCACCCGCGAGGCCGGCGACGAGCTCAGCCCCGGCGTAAACATGGTAGTCCGCTGTTACATCGCTCAGAAGAGAAAGATCTCCGTCGGCGATAAGATGGCAGGTCGCCATGGTAACAAGGGTGTTGTTTCCCGCATTCTGCCCCGTGAGGATATGCCTTATCTGCCCGACGGTACCCCCCTTGATATCGTTCTGAACCCCCTGGGCGTTCCCTCCCGAATGAATATCGGTCAGGTTCTCGAGGTTCACCTTGGCTATGCAGCTCAGGCACTGGGCTGGAAGGTGGCAACTCCCATCTTCAACGGCGCCAAGGAAAACGAAATTCAGGATCTGCTGGAAGAGGCAGGTCTGAGAAGAGACGGTAAGACCGTTCTGTACGACGGCCGTACCGGTATGCCCTTCGATAACCCCGTAACCGTCGGTTACGTTTACTTCCTCAAGCTCCACCACCTGGTTGACGATAAGATCCATGCCCGTTCCACCGGTCCTTACTCTCTGGTTACCCAGCAGCCTCTCGGCGGTAAGGCTCAGTTCGGCGGTCAGCGTTTCGGTGAAATGGAAGTTTGGGCTCTTGAAGCCTACGGCGCTGCATACACTCTGCAGGAGATCCTCACCGTTAAGTCCGACGACGTTACCGGTCGTGTACGCACCTACGAGTCCATCGTAAAGGGTCTTAACGTACCCCAGCCCGGTGTACCCGAGTCCTTCAAGGTTCTTGTCAAGGAACTCCAGTCCCTCTGCCTCGACATCAAGGTTCTCGATGCCTACGGCGAAGAGATCGAGCTGCGTGAGGACGACGAAGATGAGTATCAGCCCTATGTGGACGACGCTGTCTACTCCTCCGGAGATGACGAGATCGTCGCCAGCGGCTATACCATCGAAGACGTAGAGGAAAGCGACGACTTCGGCTTCGGCAGCGATGACGAGGAAGTCGAACTCTTCGATGATTTTGATGAGGAGGACGAATAATATATGAGCTACCCTTCTTTTGAAGCCATAAAAATCGGCATTGCGTCCCCTGATATGATCCGCCAGTGGTCTTACGGCGAGGTCAAGAAGCCTGAGACCATCAACTACCGTACTCTTAAGCCCGAGCGTGACGGCCTGTTCTGCGAAAAGATCTTCGGACCCACCAAGGACTGGGAGTGCCACTGCGGTAAATATAAGAAGATACGTTATAAGGGCAAGATCTGCGACCGCTGCGGCGTCGAGGTCACCAAGTCCAAGGTTCGCCGTGAGCGTATGGGTCACATCGAGCTGGCTGCCCCCGTATCTCACATCTGGTACTTCAAGGGTATCCCCTCCAGAATGGGTCTTATCCTTGATATCTCCCCCCGTATTCTTGAAAAGCTCCTGTACTTCGCTGTATATATAGTTATCGATCCCGGCTCCACCCCTCTCCAGCAGAATCAGATACTCACCGAGAAGGAGTATCGCGATATGCGCGAGAAGTACGAGGACGATTTTGAGGCAGGTATGGGCGCCGAGGCCGTCAAGAAGCTCCTTGAGAAGATCGACTGCGATAAGCTCTCCGAAGAGCTGCGCGCCGAGCTGAAGGACGCTTCCGGTCAGAAAAAGGCAAAACTGGTAAAGCGTCTTGAGGTCGTTGAGGCATTCCGCCTTTCCGGCAACCGTCCCGAGTGGATGATCATCGACGTTCTGCCCGTTATCCCTCCCGAGATCCGTCCCATGGTTCAGCTGGACGGCGGACGTTTCGCCACCAGCGACCTGAACGATCTCTATCGCCGTGTTATCAACAGAAACAACCGTCTTAAGAGACTTATCCAGCTCTCCGCTCCCGACATCATCGTCAGAAACGAGAAGCGTATGCTGCAGGAAGCCGTTGACGCCCTTATCGATAACGGCCGCCGCGGCAGAGCCGTCACCGGCGTAAACAGCCGCGTGCTCAAGTCCCTGTCCGACATGCTCAAGGGTAAGCAGGGTCGTTTCCGTCAGAACCTGCTGGGTAAGCGTGTTGACTACTCCGGCCGTTCCGTTATCGTTGTCGGCCCCGAGCTGAAGCTGTATCAGTGCGGCGTGCCCAAGGAAATGGCCATCGAGCTGTTCCGCCCCTTCGTTATGAAGAAGCTGGTTGAGGACGGCATCGCAAGCAACATCAAGAGCGCCAAGAAGATGGTCGACAAGGGTCAGACCGAGGTTTGGGACGCACTGGACGTTGTCATCAAGGAGCATCCCGTAATGCTCAACCGTGCGCCCACCCTCCACAGACTTGGTATTCAGGCCTTTGAGCCTGTCCTGGTCGAGGGTCGCGCCATCAAGCTGCATCCCCTGGTTTGTACCGCGTTCAACGCCGACTTCGACGGTGACCAGATGGCAGTTCACGTACCCCTCTCCGCAGAGGCTCAGGCCGAGGCAAGAATTCTCATGCTCTCCGCCAACAACCTGCTGCGTCCTCAGGACGGTCACCCCGTAACCGTTCCCACTCAGGATATGATCCTCGGCTCCTACTACCTGACCATGGCTCGCGTAGAGGACGGCGACTCCCACCTCTATGCCGACAAGGAGAAGGAAGCAGAGGAAATGGCCAAGCTGGAGCGCGGCGAGTACCGCGTATTCCGTGATGAGAACGAGGCACTGATGGCTTACAGCGATCGCGCCATCGGTATGCACCAGCCCATCAAGGTTCGCCGTACCGTTGAGCTTAACGGTCAGCAGTATACCGCTATCGTTCCCACCACCGCAGGCCGTATCATTTATAATGAAAAGATCCCTCAGGATCTCGGCTACGTTGACAGAACCGTTCCCGGCAACGAGTGCGTTTACGAAATCGACTTCATGGTGGACAAGAAGAAGCTGGGCGACATCGTAGACCGCTGCATCAACGTCCACGGCTTCACCATCAGTACCGAAGTGCTTGACAGCATCAAGTCCATGGGCTACAAGTACTCCACTCAGGGCGCTATCACCATCTCCATTTCCGACATGACCGTTCCCAACGCAAAGCAGGAACTCATCAAGGCTACCGAGGAGAAGGTTCTCAAAATCGAGAAGCAGTACAAGCGTGGCTTCATCACCAACGACGAGCGTTACAGACTGGTCGTTCAGGAGTGGGAAAAGACCACCAAGGACGTTACCGACGCTCTGCAGGAAGGCCTCGACCGCTTCAATCCCATCTACATGATGGCAAACTCCGGTGCCCGAGGCTCCATGAACCAGATCCGTCAGCTGGCCGGTATGCGTGGTCTGATGGCCAACACCTCCGGTAAGACCATCGAGATCCCCATCAAGGCAAACTTCCGTGAAGGCCTTTCCGTACTGGAATACTTCATCTCCTCCAGAGGTGCAAGAAAGGGTCTGGCCGATACCGCTCTTCGTACCGCTGACTCCGGTTACCTTACCCGCCGACTGGTCGACGTTTCTCAGGAGACCATTATCCGCGAGCCCGACTGCGGCACCACCGAGGGCGTATGGGCAAGAGAAGAGATCGACGATAAGGGTCAGGTCATTCTCACCTTCAAGGACGCTATCCATGGTCGTTTCCCCGTGGAGGACGTTATCGATCCTGCCACCGGCGAAGTTCTCTTCACCAAGGACACCATGCTGGTTTCCGGCGACGCCAAGAAGCTGGAAGCTCACGGCGTAACTCAGATCAAGATCCGCAGCGTTCTCAACTGCGAGGCAAAGCGCGGCGTCTGCGCCAAGTGCTACGGTATCAACCTTGCTACCGGCGAGCCTGTCAGCGCCGGCGAGGCTGTCGGCGTTATCGCCGCTCAGTCCATCGGTGAGCCCGGTACTCAGCTTACCATGCGTACCTTCCATACCGGCGGTATCGCAGGTGACGATATTACTCAGGGTCTTCCCAGAGTTGAAGAGCTTTTCGAAGCAAGAAAGCCCAAGAAGATGTGCCTGCTGGCCGAAATTTCCGGCCGCGTAAGCATCGAGGAGGCCAAGAAGAACACTCTCAACATCACCATCACCAACGATGCAGGTGAGGCAAGAAGCGTTTTGGCCACCGTCGGCTCCGGCATTCGCGTAAAGGAAGGCGACGTTGTAACTCAGGGTATGGCCATCACCGACGGTATTCCCAATCCCCACGACGTTCTGCGCGTCAAGGGCATTGAGGCCTGCCAGGACTACCTCATCAACGAGGTTCAGAAGGTTTACCAGCAGCAGGGTGTTGATATCAACAACAAGCACATTGAGGTCATTGTCCGTCAGATGCTCCGCAAGGTTAAGGTTGACGAAGCAGGCGACACCAATCTCCTCAGCGGCTCCACCGTTGATATCGCCGAGCTGAAGGCAGAGAACAAGGCTATCCGCAAGCGTATCGCCGAGGGCGAGACCGAGCTGAAGGAAGCAACCTTCACCAGAATGCTCATGGGTATCACCAAGGCTTCTCTCGCTACCGATTCCTTCCTCTCCGCAGCATCCTTCCAGGAGACCACCAAGGTTCTTACCGACGCCGCTATCAAGGGCAAGGTCGACCACCTCGTAGGCCTTAAGGAGAACGTCATCATCGGTAAGCTTATCCCCGCAGGCTCCGGCCTGACTGTCTACAGAGATTTCGACATCAAGGACGCTAACTCTCCCGATGTTGAAGCCCCTGCAGAAGAAGTCATTACCGAAGAGGCTATCTAAATAAACAACAACTCCCCCGAATCATGCGATTCGGGGGAGTTTTGCATCGGTGTGTACGTTGTAGGGAGCGCCATCCTCTGTAGTGCAGCGGAGGTTGAAGCGATAGGCGAATAATACGCGAAAGACTAAAAGATATGTCATGCTGAGCTTGCGAAGCATCTCCGCAGCATTTATAGATTGGCAGCTGCCTCGCTGCGGGGATTCTTCACTTCGTTCAGAATGACGCGTTTTTTAGAAGTATCCTGCTCGTTAAACTGCTTGCTGCAGAGGACTGTATCATACGATATCGAACTCGCATACGAGCAGATAGTCCGTGCCGACAGAATTCTCATATACGCTTACGGTGCGGCTGTAGCGATAGTGCCCACGGCGCAGAGGTACTTCACGCTCATCGGACGCAGGGGAATATTCGCCGGTTTCGGGATCGTAGGAGAATAGCTTGACCTGAGCAAAAGTGGAGGCGTCCAGCGTAAATGTCCGCGTTTCACCGTAAGGGAGGCTGTACTCCGCAGAACCGCAGGAAAGGACGGGGTTAAGGTTGTACCACGCTCCCTCCGAGAAATAATCAAGCGTCCACAGCCCGTCGTAGCTTGCCGTGCCGCGATGGCTGCCGGCCATCTCAAGCACCACCGGCTCGCCGTAGGCAAATTCGGGAGCGGCGGGCGTCAGGACGAATTTACTGCCGACATAGGCATCAAGCTCACCGGGCGCGCCGAAGGATATCAGCTCGGACGAAGCGGGATACTCGTAGAAGTATGCACCGTTTTGGCAGACCACAAGATTGCTTCCGTATATTTCGCGCAGATACGCTCCAATGGGATCGGGGCGGGGGATAGCCAGCGCCAACGCGATGACCGCCGCCGCAGTCAGTGCTGCCGCGAATATAATGCGCAGGAACAAACTCTTGTGCTGTTTAATGGCCTGTACACCTTTCCTCATACTTTATTTATCATTATTATAAGAAAAGGGAGAATGCGTGTCAAGCTGACCCTCTTGCAAAAAATGGAAATAATCGAGGAGGATTTCGTATTGAAGAGACAGCATAGGCGTGGTATAATAAACCACAACAATCAATTTTTGCACAATTCCGCATCGGTATATGCGGTAACTGTAACGGGAGGTGTTTGAAATACACTTTCGTGTGACGCCCTCCGGCGAATACGGTGCCAAGGGCAAGTTCGAAGGCCAAAGCATTGAAAGCTTCTCGCCGAACTATCTGAAAAGTGCCTATCCGCAGGGCGGATGCAGAGTGCTTGGCGAGATAGGCGGGGGGAAGAATAAAAAATCCATAGGAACCGTTCAGGTAGGGCAGGAGCAATTCAGCGTGGCTCCCTGCGGCAGCTACAGACGCCTGCTCTGGCGTCCGGCGGGATACCTAAAGGTGGGTAAGGACGAATACCTTGCCTTGATGAAAAGCCGGCTGCCTTTCCTTGGCAGTCTGTTATTTTTACTGGCCGCGATATGCATAATGCTCGTCCTCCTGCTCGCGGGAAATGACCAACGCCCCAATGCCGGTGATGACGAGCCGAATCCCGGCGAAGATACTGTCGTTATAGCGCCCGACCATCCGCTTCCGCCCGAGGATAAAAACGCCGTGCCTATTGAGGGCGACAACTCCGAAAAAACCAAGGTGGAAGAAGGCGGCGGCGCGTTGTCCATGATTTACAAACTGGATTGCACCATTGATCTTTCCAACGGAGATATCGGAATATATTTCAAAAACCCCAATGCCTCCAGCCATGAAGTTACCGTGGATATGTACATAGTATCCGGCGGAGAGGCGTATCTGGTGGCACAGTCCGGCATTCTCAAAGCGGGCTACGCACTGGAACGGCTCCAGCTGCTGCCTGACGCTCCAACCCTCGGCGAGGGTGTTTATGCGGGACTTTTCCGCTTCCACTGCTATGACCCGGTCACCGGCGAGCAGGCCATGGTGGTGCCGGAAGTTGCGGGGCTGAATATAACGGTCACCGATTGATAAAAGAACGGAGAAAATATGAGCAGAGTTGAAAAATTCATACTGCTGATACTTGGCGCGGCAGCGGCTGTTTGTCTGTCGCTGCTGCTTTTTCGAACTGAGGACAAGCCCGAAATCGTGGTGGGAGTATTTGTCCCACCGCCCTTTGAGGCTTCCGCCGTCAGCGGAGCGCCGGACGTCGAAGTAGCCGAGGACTACGGCACTTTGGAACTGAGCGCGAACATTGCGGTTTCTATGTACAGCTCGCCCATGGTGACGGACGGCAAGGCGCTTATGTGCTTTGCCTCCGCGGCAGGCAACCGCGTTTGGGTGCGCCTGCGTATTATGGACGAAACCGGCGGCGTTCTCGGAGAAACCGGACTTTTGAAGCCGGGCGAATATGTGGAGTATGTCAGCCTTGAAAAAGCGCCTGCATCCTCCGTTGCCATAGCGAGAATACTTACCTACGAGCCGGATACATATTACAGTATGGGCTCAGCCGACGCGGAAATACGTCTGCAGATAAATTGAACTCCCTTCGAAAGAAGGGAGTTCTTGGCTTCGTGGCATGCCGAAAGAGAAACTCTATGGGAGCCCTGTCTTAATGACCTTTACCGATATGGCTCTCTGTTTCCACTCGTATACACATTATAATATCACCTTACCAAAATCGGCAGGCTGCTTTCGCGGCGGATGCCGTTTTTTTCATATACAGCAGTGATGGTGCAGCTGCCGGGGGCGACTGCCTCGACTTTGCTGTCGCGAACGAACGCCACGGACTCATCGCTGCTGCTGAGAGCGACATTTTCCGGCTGGAAGCGGTCAGCGTCCTCAAGTGCGGCGGTACAGTGCAGAGCGGCGCTATCGCCGGGCCGCATTACGCGCTTGGAGCAGCGCAGTGTAAGCGCGGCGAGGTCAGCGTCCCATTTTCCGTTGATAGTGGTCTTGGCTGTGGCGATAACATCGTTGGAGCCGCTGCTTTTCGCAAGGCGGAAGGTGTACTCACCCTCGGAAATATTGTAGCGGTTCCAGGCGTACTTCCAGTAACGCAGCTCGAGGGGGTTGACCTCCAACGTTACTTCGCGGCTCTCACCGGGCTGCAGGAGCACCTTGTCAAAGGCGGCGAGCTTCAGATAGGCTCTGTTGTCCCAAACGTCCTTCTTGGTCACGTAAAGCTGGACTACCTCCTTGCCCGCCATGTCGCCGGTATTGCGGACGGTGACGAAGGCGCGGATAGTTTCGCCAGGGGCGTAGCTGTCCTTTTCAAGGCGGAAGTTTTCATAGCTGAAGTCGGTGTAGCTTAGGCCGTGGCCGAAGTGGAAAAGGCTTTCGCCAAGCCAGTAGAGATAGGTGCGACCCAGCTGATGGGGAGTGTCGAGGGGCTTTATGCCGTAGTCGGAAATGTGGGGCAGGCAGCTGTCATCGGGGTACCATGTTTCGCTGCTTCGTCCCGAAGGACTGACAAGGCCGAAGAGCATATTAGCCAGCGCCTTGCCCTGACTTTCGCCGGGGTAGGGTGCCCATACAACGGCGGGGGTATCCGTAAGGAACTGACCGCAGACGGGGCCGACGGAGATTATAACGGCGGCGACTTTGGGATTGACATTCAAAAGCTCGAGGATTTTTTCATTCTGACCGTAGGGCAGCAGCAGGTCGGCACGGTCGCGTCCCTCACTGGTGACGCTGGGGTCGGTGCCTGCGATTACGATAACTGCGTCGGCATCGGCTGCCTTTTTAAGTGCCTCAGCCCAAAGCTCATCGCCGCTTCGGTCTATATCGGGATCGTTTACGGGGTGACGAGGCGCAGGCAACTCGGGAATTTTCAGCCCTGCCAGCTTTTCGGCGCGCTTGCGAAGTATCTCCTTTACCCGGTCGGGGGTGCGCCAATCGAGATATGCGTCCAGCTCCATGCCGACCTCTTCGGCGGCACGGCGGAGGACGGGGTGCTTATCCGCACCGTCGCCTTCCACGCGTCCGTCGGAAAGCTGCCAGCCCTTGGCGTAATCTACGGTGAAGCCCAACTGCTCGCCCAGCGCGCGGATACCCTGCAGCGGCGGCACGCTTACGCGGGTGTCGGCGAAGCCGCCGATGGAATAGCTGCCCATCTGGCGGTAAATTGCGTTGGGGCCGATGACAAGCAGTTTTTTGCCGCACTCGGGCTTGAGGGGCAGCATCTTATCCTCGTTGCGCAGCAGTACGAAGGTCTCCTCGGCGGCGCGCAGGGCGATTTCGGCATTCTTTTCGCTGCAGATATCGTTCTGGCCGAGTCCGTGCCATGGCAACTGTTCGGGAGCATCAAATTCGCCGAGGGCAAAGCGGGCGGTGAAGCAGCGCACCAGTGCTCTGTCCATGCTGTCCTCGTCGGTGAGACCCTGCTCGAGGGCGGTTTTCAGCCATGCGCGGTAGTCGTTGCCGACGCAGATGTCGGTGCCTGCGTTGAGACTGAGAGCGCAGGCTTCTGCCATTGTTTCACCGTAGAAGTGGCCGCGGGGCTGACCCCACATGAGGTTGTAGTTGGGGCCGACATCACCAACGGCACCGTCGTCGGAAACGATATAGCCGTCGAATCCCCATTCATCGTAAAGAATATCCTGCAGCAGATGCTCGTTGGCGGAGCAGGGAACACCGGAAATGCGGTTGTATGCGGTCATTACGCTGCCTGCGCCGCCCTCGCGGATGCAGCGCTCGAATACGGGCAGGTAATACTCACGCAAGGTGGCCTCGTCGACGTTGCTGGAAGCGGAGTTGCGGTTGTATTCGCTGTTATTTGCAGCAAAGTGCTTGGGAGTGGAGATGGCCTTCATGTAGCCACCCTCGGGACTCTGTATGCCGCGGACGTAGGCGGCGGCTACCTTACCTGCCAGCAGCGGATCTTCGCCGAAGGCTTCATCGTTGCGGCCCCAGCGGGGATCGCGGCCCATGTTGACGGTGGGGCACCAGTAATCCAGCTCCTTGCCTGTGGTGTTATATATGGCGCGCATCTCGTCGGAGATAGCAGAGGCGACCTCGCCCACCAACTTTGGATCCCAGCTGTTGGCAAGAGCGAGGCAGACGGGGAAGGAACTGGCCTCGCTGAACATGCTGAAAACGGGAATAACACCGTGGGAGGCCTCGTTCCACCATGTCCATGCACGCACGCCGAGACGGGGTATCGCTTCCGCGTCAAAGGACAGCTGACCGATTTTTTCCTCGAGCGTCATGCGTGAAACTAAATCCGCGGCCCGCTCGGCAAAGGGGAGAGAAGTGTTGCGATAAGCTTCCATTTTTCATTCTCCTTTTTATTTGAGACATTTGCCTTTTCACTAATAATGTGGTACGCTGAATAAAAAACCTTGGATATGTTTGCCGTGCGCGTTGATAAACAACTTCCCGGCCTTGCTGTGCCATATCATTCATTTATCTTTTCTTGACAATATAAGCATACTTGAAATACTGTAATAAATCAAGGATTTACCTTGCCCGTGCCTGCCGATACCAAGCCAATATCCACACACGGCCAACAGAACCGAAAACTTTTAACAATGGGAGGGTCATTATGGAACAGATACTTAAATACCTGAATCTGCCGGAACTTCTGTGCTTCAATGACGGCAGCGCCGTGACCGGCGAAAGCTGGCCGCGCAGAAGAGACGAGGTACTGGAACTGCTGCAGGAAAACTGGGTGGGCAAGCTGCCGGCGGAGCCTGTGGCTATCCGCGAAAGCGCCCGTGTCGGCTACGATTCCGACTGGGGCATGGACGGCAAGGCTCATACCCGGGTCGAGCTGGTGACTATCGAGCTTGAATACGAAACCGGAGTGTTTTCTTTCCCGTTCAAGCTGCAGATGCCCATGGGTGTAGAGAAACCGCCGCTGCTGGTGACCATCGGCATGTCCCTTGAGGGTATATTCTCCGGATTGCCGCCCGTGGATTTTTCGGCTAAAGGCATCGCCGTTGCTACCTTGAGCACCAATGACATCACAGCCGATGCATGGGGCTTTGAGGACGGCATCTGCAAATACCTCTGGCCTGAGGGACACGCCGACAGTGACGCCGGCAAGCTCCTTATCTGGGGACGCTGCATGGGCTATGTAAAGGATCTGCTGCTGGCTCGCGGCTGCTTCGATGAGAGCAAGGTAGCCTGCGCAGGCTGCTCCCGTTTCGGAAAGACCGCCATGGTGGCGGGCGCTTTCGACGAGGGCTTTACTCACGTTATCTCCGTCTGTTCCGGCTGCGGCGGCGCATCGCTGCTGCGCGGCAAAATAGGCGAAACCGTGGAGAGAATAAGCGGCAACTACGGCTACTGGTTCTGCGAGGGCTTTAAGAACTATTCCGGCAACGAGGACGGCATGCCCATTGACGCCCACTTCCTCGCCGCCGCCGTGGCGCCCCGCAAGCTGCTTATATGCTCCGCCTACGAGGACTTCTGGTGCGACCCCTTCCACGAACAGCTCACCTGCATTGCGGCAAGTCCCGCGTGGACGGTGCAGGGTAAGGCGGGCTTTGTGTACCCCGAGCCCAAGGATGTTGCCCCCGGCCCCCGCTACGCAAAGATAAACGAGCGCTTCTTCGATGGCGATGTATGCTACTGCCTGCGCGAGGGCGGCCACGGTATGCCTCCTGAGGATTGGGCGACTCTGGCTGACTTCATCCTGCTGAAATAAGCGATGAGCTAAAAGACGGGAACTGAGATTTGTATGGACTATTCTTCTCTCTGGCTGAATTGGCAGCCTATAAGCGAGCCGCCCGCCTTTATGAGCGGGATATGCGCCCGGGTGCAATCTGTCTCCGGAAGAGCTGCCCTGCGTGAGCTGCAGGACGGATTTGCCGCCATGACAGGCCGCAGCCCCGGGGACTTGAACGCCGCCGTGGGAACCTGCCTGTATATTGTGGAGACTGACGCGGAAGATGAAAGCTACGCTTTCGTGCGGCAGGGTGAGACACTTCGCATGGAGGGCGGCGCGCGTGGACTTGTTTTCGGCGCGTTTGAACTGCTGCGCGGTCTTGCCCTTGGCAGACGCAGCTTCGAGGGGGAGTCTGCGCCGCGATACGGTGTGCGTATGCTCGACCACTGGGATAACATGGACGGCAGCATCGAGCGCGGATACGCGGGAAGATCTTTTTTCTTCGAGGGCGACCGCATACTCAACGGCCCGCGCATACGTGATTATGCCCGCCTGCTGGCGTCCTGCGGGCTCAACGGCTGCTGTATTAATAATGTAAACGTCAAGGCCGAGGCAGTGCGTCTGCTCACCCCCGACCACTGGGAGGAACTGGCGGAGCTTGCCGGAACGCTGGCGGAATATGGCGTACAGCTTTGGCTGTCCGTCAGCTTTGCAGCGCCCATAGAGCTTGGCGGACTGAATACCGCCGACCCGCTGGACGAGTCGGTTTGCCGCTGGTGGGAGGAGACTACGGCTGCACTGTATCGGGCGGTACCCAATCTGGGCGGATTTCTCGTCAAGGCTGATTCCGAAGGCAGACCCGGCCCTTTTACCTACGGACGCAGTCAGGCCGAGGGCGCGAATATGCTGGCGCGTGCGCTGGCGAAGCAGGGCGGCAGACTGCTGTGGCGCTGCTTCGTGTATAACTGCGCGCAGGATTGGCGCGATACGAAAACCGACAGGGCAAGGGCGCAGTGCGACCACTTTGCGCCGCTGGACGGACAGTTTGACGATAATGTTCTGCTGCAGATAAAAAACGGCCCCGTGGATTTTCAAGTGCGCGAGCCTGTTTCGCCGCTGTTGGGACGGCTTGAGCATACGGACTCCATACTGGAGTTTCAGATAACGCAGGAGTATACCGGCCAACAGCAGCACCTTTGCTACCTTATTCCGATGTTCAAGGAAATACTGGATTTCCGCCTTTTCCACAGGGCGGAGAAGGATTGCGTGGCGGAAACTGTCAGCGCTGTCAGCGCGGTTTCGAATATGGGACGGGATTACAACTGGACAGGTCACGATCTTGCAGGCGCGAACCTTTACGGTTTTGGTCGCCTGAGCTGGGATCCAACGATATCCGCAGAGGAGATCGCCCGCGAGTTCATCAGGCTCACGCTGGGCGGCGATGAACGGATCATGGCGGCGGTTCTGCCGATGCTGATGCGCTCCCGTGAGGTTTACGAGCAATACACCGCGCCGCTGGGTATCGGCTGGATGGTCAACCCCGGCCATCATTACGGCCCGAATCCCGACGGCTACGAATATGACCGCTGGGGTACTTATCACCGTGCCACAAATACCGCCATCGGTGTTGAGCGCGGCCCGGAGGGTACAGGCTACACCGAACAATATTGGCAGCCGCTGAGCGATATGTATGCCAATGCGGCAAGCTGCCCGGAGGAATTGCTGCTGTTTTTCCATCGGGTGAATTACGATTATTTGATGCGCGACGGCAGGACGCTTATTCAGCGCATTTATGATGACCACTTCGAAGGATACGAAGCCGCGGAGGACTTTGCCCGCAGCTGGGATAGCCTTGAGGGGCTGTTGCCGGAGGATTTGTTCCATCGGGTAAAGCTGCGTTTTGAGGAGCAGACGCGAAGTGCCCGGGAGTGGCGCGATATTATCAATTCGTGGTTTTACCGCCGCAGCGGTATCCCCGATGCCCGCGGCAGGGAAATGTATTAATGTGAAACGACGGTCGAAAGACCGTCGTTTGAGACTGTCAAAAAACTATAGTCAGCAGTTGCAACAAGGCAAGCCTTCCCCCTGGAGGGGAAGGTGGCAGTCGCGTTGCGACTGACGGATGAGGGGACGGCACGAAGTGCCGAAAATATAGTAGTTAAGCCATTTTTGCCGCTTACGCGGACCCTCATCAGTCGGCTTCGCCGCCAGCTTCTCCTCAAGGGAGAAGCCATGCATTACTCGTACATTCTACTAAGGCGCGGACGTGCAGCAAACTTTTTTGACACACTGAAACGACGGTCGAAAGACCGTCGTTTTTGCTGCCGATGTCCTGCGTAACCGTTGCGGGGCAAATATTACCCTTTCATTACAAAGCGCCCGGAAATATTGACGGCGCGGAAAAAAGGGTTTATTCTGCAAGTGTAAAGAAAAATTACGCAGGGCTGTCATAAGCCGTGAATTTACGTGTAATGTTTCACTAATGTTACAATTAGCTCGGAATTATTGACACAATGGCGTATTTTGAGTATTATGCAAATACAAATGAAAGTGGCGGAAATTCTCTGCCTGTCATTTGAAGCGTGCTCCGAGGCACGCAGGACATTTATTTTGGTATAACCGTTTGATGGTTGGCCTCGGAATTCCAAATCATCAAGCGTTTGTACATATTTCGGGCACTCCCCGTGAGTGTACTATTTTGAAGGAGGAGTTTCACTATGAAGACTCTCAAGAAGATCCTCTCCTTGGTTCTCGTCGTAGCTATGATCGCCAGCATGATGATCGTTGGCGCTGCTGCTGCTACCGAAGAGACCACCAAGTACGAGGAAGCCGTTGCCGTTGTTACCGGCCTCGGCATCATCGAGGGTGACGAGAACGGTTATAACTTTACCGGCAATCTCACCCGTGAGCAGGCTGCTAAGATCATTGCCTACATGCTGCTTGGCAAGGACACCGCAGAAGCTCTGAAGACCACCACCGCTCCCTTCGCAGACGTTGCAGCTTCCCGCTGGTCTGCAGGCTACATTGCCTACCTGAAGGGCCAGGGCATCATCTCCGGTGTATCCGACACCGAGTTCGATCCCACCGCTAACGTAACCGGCATCGCTTTCGCAAAGATGCTGCTCACCGCTATCGGTTACGGCAAGGCTGGCGAGTTCGAAGGCGCTGACTGGGATATCAACACCATCACCTTCGCAAACCAGAGCGACATTTACGAAGGCACCCTCGCTGCTGACCTTGCAGCTGCTGCAACTCGTGAAGAGGCTATGCTTTACCTCTTCAACGCTCTTCTCGTTCCCACCGTTAAGTACAACAAGACCTTCGAGGCTTACTACACCGGCAACTCTCCCCTGCAGGAAGTAGAGAACCCCGATCTTTACACCCTTGGCTGGCTGAACTATGAGCTTCAGCTCGTTCCCGGTGCTGATACCGATGATTTCGGTCGTCCCGCAGCTAACTGGAACGCTGACGGTGTAGATATTGCTGTTGCTGTTTCCACCGCTGCTCCCGATGCAGTTCTCTATGGCTCTGTTAAGTCCGCTGCTCTCTATGAGGCACTTGGCAAGACCGTTGCTGAGGCTGTTAACAAGGACGACGATTGGTCCGAGATCACTGTTTGGACCAACGGTGTTGCTGACACCGAGTCTCCCCTCGTTACCGGTCCCATCAAGGCTGGCTACACCACCAACGCTGTCTCTACCTACGGTGCTACCGTTGAGATTTACGTTGAGTACGTAGACGGCGCTTATGACATCGATATCGTTGTTTGGTACGAGATGATCGGTACCGTTACCCGCGTTGGCAAGACTGCTAACACCATCACCGTTGTTGGTACCACCACTGAGACCATCAGCGGCGAGGACTTCGACATCACCGGCTATGCCAAGGATGACGTTGTTATCTACACCAAGGGCGCTACCTCTGTTGCTACCCTCAAGAAGGCTGAGCCTGTTGTTGGCACCCTCATCAACCACACCCTCTTCACCTGGAACATCGATGGCGTTACCGTTTATGCTAACCCCATGGCTGTAAGCACTCCCGCTGAGTACGGCGTTTCCTACGAGGTCTACTACGATGCTCAGGGCAACATCCTCAAGGCTGTTGAGTACGATTCCACCGAGGCTTCCGGTGCATACCAGTACATCTACGTTCAGGGTTCTCAGGCTCAGATCAAGAGCACTGACCTCCTGGGCAACAATGCAACCAAGGTTGCTTACGACGTTGTTAATGCAAACGGCGGCCAGTCCGTTGTTTACGGCGCAGTTAAGACCGACGCTACCGGCGACTATGTAATGGTCAACGGTGAGAAGAAGTACATCACTGAAGATGTTGCTTCTGAGTTCGTTCCCGCTGGCTGGTACTCCTTCACTGCTAACGACGCAGGCGAAATTGCTATCAAGGATCTCTCCAGAAACAGCTACGCTGAGGCTGCTGGTTATGTAGCAGTTGCTGAGGGCAAGGCTAACACCGGTATCACCGTTGATGGCACCACCTACTCTGCAAATAGCAAGACCGTTCTGAACGTTGTTGACGAAGATGGTAACGTTGCTACCTACACCGGCATTGCTAACTTCCCCGAGGCTGGCAAGGTTGCTGGCGCATACTCCGTCCTCGTAACTCACGCTGCAAACTCCTCCGTTGCTAAGACCATCAACGTTTATGTTGGCGGCGACACCATCACCGGTGCTACCAAGTATGCTTACGTTGTAATGGCATGGTCCTACGACGCTGAGACCGTAACCTTCATGGCTTGGGTTGACGGCGCAATGCAGTTCCTCACCACCGCAAGAGCTGGTTACAATGAGTACACCATGTTCACCGTTTGCGAGCTTGAGGTTGTTGATGGCGAGAACGTATTCACTCCCGATTATACCCTCGTAAACAACTTCGGTAAGTACAAGTATGACGCTAACACCAGCGTACAGCAGTGGTACGAGGAAGCTACCATTGACGTAGTTGATGACAACTTCTTCACCACCGTTGCAGTTGCTGACGATGAGGATGCTATTGCTGACTCCATCCGTGGCGGCGCCGTTGAGTCTTACACCTACTACTATGATGGCAACACTGTAATCTATGACTGCGTAAACGGCGGCTTTGCTACCGAGCTCAGCTCTGGCGACTGCTTCATCGCTGTTATGGATGATACCGATCCCACCCTCTGCGCTTACATCTGGATCGTTGCCTAATCTCTGATTAGACAATTTTCTCAGAATAGCTTTTAGCTAAACAAACAATTACCGCCCCGGATTTATTCCGGGGCGGTTTTGTTATGCCCCACGTGTCATTAAGAGGCACATAGAGCCGAAGAATCCCCCGAATAGACGCAGAGTGTTATCGCCACTGCGTACCATTCAACCGTGGGATTCCTCGCAGGCTCGGAATGACAGGTGGGGCGGCTGACATACGCTGCCAGCCCTACGTTGTTTTATTACCGGCGGTAACGTAAAACGGAATGGTCAAGACCATTCCCTGCGAATTTGTTTTACATTTGCGCAGAAACAATCAAGGCACAGTGCAAAAATACCCCGTCATTCAGAGGGCGCAGCCCGAAGAATCCCCCAAAACACGTGTCATTAAGAGGCACGTAGTGCCGAAGAATCCCCCGAATAGACGCAGTGCGTTATCGCTGCTGCATACCGTTCAACCGTGGGATTCCTCGCTGTGCTCGGAATGACAGGAGGGGCGGCTGACATACGCTGCCAGCCCTACGTTCGCGAAGGCACTTTAATCAACAACGTAGGGCAGGGGCGTACCCCTGCCGCAAACAGCGCAGGTGAAAGGCAATTGGCGAGTGCAACGATTAAGTGTTAGCCTTCCCCTTGAGGAGAAGGGGGACCACGAAGTGGTGGATGAGGTGTATGCAGCGCAGAGATTAAATTGCCAATCTGCCCCGCTGTGCCAATTTTACCACCTCATCAGTCATGGCTGCGCCATGCCGGCTTCCCCTCGAGGGGAAGCCTAACCAATATAAATGCGTGCTATTCTCAGCAACAGCGCCTGAAAATCCCGCAAATAAAGCCAATTTCCCGAATTCTCTTTACTTTATTTGAATTTACGTTATAATTATATGTTGAAATTGATTGAAATTTGCTGACACGCAGCTATTGGAGGCACGTTAATAATGGCAAAGAGAAGAAAGCCGCTAAAAGGCTCTTTTAGTCTTATCATACCTATCATAATATCAATACTGCTATTTTTCGTGATGTGCTTTGCTTATTCCGACACAGTCAAGGTGACGGCGATAATACTTATGGCGCTTACGCTGGTAGTGGGCGCTATTCGTTTCAGTGTTTTGCGGGACAACGTGCAGCTGCCAGTGATACTGCTGATGGCGATCACGGCCATGGGCTGCATATCCGCCTTTTATGCAGCGGCGGGTAAGTTTGCGCTGAAAGAGTCTCTCGCGCTGGTGGCAGCACTCTGCTCCACTCTGCTGATCTTACTTGCGTTTCCTAATGAGGACACGAGCAGAGCGCGAAAGATAGGGACAGTGCTGGAATTTGCGGCTGCTTTGTCGGCGGTGTTCAGTATCGACCTTATCTCCACCCGCATTCTTTCCGAACCGCTGCTGTCTTTCCTTGAGCAGTATTCTACAGTGTACATGAACCTTGCCGGCGTTGAGGAAGGCACCCGCATGCTCTCCATATTCAATACGCCCAATGCATATGCAGGCGTTGCGGGTATCGGCGTACTGCTGGGGCTGAGCCTTACCATGTCTGCCGTGGGACGCAAGGAGCGTCGCCTCCACCTTTGCTGTCTTTATGCCAACTCCGTAGGCTTCGTGCTGGCTTTCAGTATGGGCGCTACCGCGTCCATAGCTCTGGCTTTCGTCGTGTACCTGCTTATCGAGAGCAAGGAACGCCGCGGCGAGCTGATGATACTGATGGTCAAGACCCTTATTCTTGCCGCTGTGGCAATGGCACTGTGTTCCGCCACTGCGTTTGATAAATGGGACGGCATTCAGCCTGTTCCGCTGCTCTGCCTTATTGTCGGAGCGGTGCTGCTTTGCCTTGCCGACGAATATGTTGGTCGCTCCCTTGCGGATAAAATCCGCGACAAGAGCAAGCTTATTTTCATTTGCATTGGCGTTTTGATAGTGCTCCTGTTGGGCTTTGCGCTGGTGGCTTATAATGTGACCGGCGCCGCCGATATGGCCGCCGGTGAAAGCCTGCGCCGCGCCGCTTATCCCGAACCCGGCGAATATACTCTCTCTGCCGAGGGCGGCGAGGGCGTGACGGTGAAGGTGGTCAGCCAGAACAGAATAGACACTATGATGCACACCGAAACGGTGATATACAAAGGCTCTTTGACTGATGCGGCTTTCATTGTGCCCGAGGACAGCCTGGTCGTGTATTTCAATTTCACCGCTACCGAAAGCACTGCCCTTGAAAGCGTCAGCTACGTTGGCGCGGCGGATTCGGGAAAGATCCCGCTGAATTATCTGCTGCTTCCCGATTTTATTTCCAATCGTCTGCAGGGCCTGTTTGCCAATCAGAACGCAATTCAGCGTACTATCTTCTTTGAGGACGGAATGAAGCTGTTCAAGCTCAGCCCTGTATGGGGACACGGCATCGGCGCATTTGAAAATGCCAGCCAAAGCGTGCAGAGTTTCTATTATCAGACCAAGTACGTCCATAACCACTATATACAGACTCTTCTTGAGACCGGCGTTATTGGCTTTATACTGTTTGTTGGTCTTGTAGTGGTTTCCGCCATAATGATATGGCGCAGCAGAAGAAAGGAAAACTTCCACCCCATGACACCCGCATTGGGTGCGCTGCTGGTATTTATGGCAGTTCACGCGGGCGTTGAGGTAGTTTTCTCTGTTTATTATTATCTGCCGCTGGCTTTCGGCGTGTTTGCGCTTATAAATATTTGCTGTGCCGACGGACTTCCAGTTCCCGCTTTGACCAAAAAACTGCGCGGCGTTGTCTGCATTGCCTGCGGTGCATTGCTGCTCGTCAATGGGGTGTTCCTTGTGTGCAATATGTCGGCTCGCCACGTGGCAGATGAGAACAGGGATTATGAGTCCTTCAAAAAAGCTGTAACGCTGGACGCCTACGAATGGACGGATTATGCCCTCACCTATATTCTCAGTGCTTCCCGAAACGAGGTGGAGCCGGAGATTATGGAGCAGGCGGAAAAGTATGCGCGCCGCATTGAAAGAAAGGGCGTATCCAATATCGCATACCACTATCTCGCGGAATATTACTTCAATTTGGGCGACGTTGAACGCGCTATGGAGATGGCGGAAAAGCATGTGCGCTGCGTTGCGCCGGACAGTGAGGCATGGAACAGCCTGCTGACAATGCTGGAGTCCTACGAGGAGGACAGCGAGGCGTTCCGCGCCGGAGTGCAGCGTCTTATGGATTTCAAGGAGTCCTGGGACAGCGAAAATATTGGCAGCATCAGGCTGAATGATACGGCTCAGGCCTTTGTGGAAAGGGTGCTGGCCGAATAAACGCAGGAGTTTGGTTTAGATGATAAAAGAAAACCAAAAACTTTTGAATTTAATCAACGTGATAACAGACGGCCTTATCCTCTATTTGGCGCTGCCTATCGCGTTTTGGTTCAGATTTTACGTGATGCAGGACGGTATAATCTCGGAGCCTCTTGAAAGCTATATGCTGCTTAATGTGCTGTTGATGCTGGGGCATCTGCTGATTTATGCGGCGTGGGGACTTTACGGCTCTATCCGCAGGGCAAGGCTCAAAAAGGAGCTTGTTCACATTTGGCTGGCAGGCGTGCTGTGTATGGCCTTCCTGCTGAGCTTCCTGTTTATTTCTCACGAGGTTTACTATTCCCGTATCACCCTGGCGCTCTACTTTGTTGTTGGCGCAGGCGGCGTAAGCGCTAAGCGTATTGCCGCGCGTATCCTGCTCCAGCAAATGCGCCGCAGGGGCTATAACCAAAAGCACGTTCTTGTGCTGGGCGGCGGCCAGAATGCATTGAATTACCTGCAGACCCTCCGCGCCAATCCGCAGCTGGGCTATAATCCCGTCGGCTACGTGGCAGCAAAGCCCATGGAGGCCGATATCGCGCCGAAATACCTCGGCCATTTCGAACAGTTGAAAGACATTTTGGAAAAGCTGCAGCCGGACGAGGTGGTTTCCGCAGTGGAGGCAACGGAGCATCACCGCACCCCGGACATTGTTGCCAGCTGCAACAGGGCGGGTATAAAACTGTCGCTTATTCCTTTTTACGCCCGTTATATGTCCGCCAGCGTGCATTTTGACGTCATCGGAAATATCCCCCTTATGAATATCCGCGGCATTCCTCTTGACAATCTTGGTCGTGCATTCTGTAAGCGCTTTGTTGACATTGTCGGCTCACTGCTGCTTATTATCGTAAGCTCGCCAATCATGCTTGTGAGTGCCATTGGCGTGCGTTTGTCCTCACCCGGCCCTGTGATTTTCAAGCAGGAGCGTGTGGGCAAGAACAATAAGAAGTTTAAAATGTACAAGTTCCGCTCCATGCGGGTCAACAGCGAGGAAAACACCGGTTGGTCAACCAATACGGACAGCCGAAAGACACGTTTTGGCTCATTCCTGCGCAAATATTCCCTTGATGAGCTCCCTCAGTTTTTTAATGTCCTCAAGGGCGACATGAGCCTTGTTGGCCCCCGACCCGAGCTGCCCCACTTTGTAAAACAGTTCCGGGAGGAAATTCCCCTTTACATGGTCAAGCATCAGGTACGCCCGGGTATAACAGGCTGGGCGCAGGTGAATGACCTGCGTGGAGATACCTCTATCAAGGAACGCATTGAATACGACATTTATTATATCGAGCATTGGAGCTTTTTCTTCGATATCAAGATACTCTTGATGACTGTTTTCAAGGGTAAGTTCAAAAACAACGAGAAACTTATTCCTTGAGGAAGGAGACTAATGGGTAAGAAAATACTCTTCGCAGCCTCCGGCCGGGGCCATATCATGAGCTTTCACCGCCCTTATATCAAGGCGCTGGCGGAAGCAGGCCATATAGTTCACGGCGCGTGGAGCGGTACGGCTGAGGTCGTGCCGGGTGTGGATAAGGTGCATGTTCTTCCCTTTGAAAAGAAAATGACCGTGCCCGGGAATTTCCGGGCCGCGTACATACTCCGAAAGATTATAAAAAAAGAACGCTACGACGCGATTATCGTCCATACCTCACTGGCGGCATTTTTTGTGCGGCTGGCGGTTCTGGCGATGAAAAATCGTCCCGCGGTGGTCAATATGGTTCACGGCTATCTCTTTGACGACCAAAGCCCTTTTTTGAAAAAGAAAATATTCCTCGCCGCGGAGAAGCTGACCGCCTCCGTTACGGATTTGCTCATAACCATGAACCGCTGGGATAACCGGCTGGCAGAGCGGGAGAAGCTGGGCGCGAGAATTGCCAACGTGCCCGGCATCGGTGTGGATCTTGCACGCTTGGACAGTCAAAAATCCGCAGACGGAATGACTTTGCGGCAGTCTTTGGGAATTGACGACGGAGCCTTTGTGCTTATCTACCCCGCGGAATTTTCGCAGCGCAAAAGCCAGAACGTTCTGCTTCGGGCAATGGCGGAGCTGGATGGGGATACTGTGCTTATCCTGCCCGGAAACGGTGCGCTGCTGGGTGAGTGCAGGGATCTGGCGGAGGAACTTGGCGTAGGCGGGAGAGTGGTATTTCCGGGTTACGTCAGCGAAATGGGCGCGTGGTATCAGATGGCTGACGCGGCTGTTTCCGCAAGCCGAAGCGAAGGCCTGCCCTTTAATATTATGGAGGCCATGCACAGCGGCCTGCCCGTGATCGCCAGCGCCGTGAAGGGGCATGAAGACCTTGTTGTGCATATGGAAAACGGCCTGCTTTATCCCTACGGTGACCATAAGGCCTGCGCCGAAGCTATCCGCTTTCTTAAAGAAGATCCCGCTGCCGCTGCCGAAATGGCTGCGCGGGGCAGGGATAGCGTGGCGAAGTATGAGCTGGAGCGTGTAATGCCGCAGGTTATGGCTCTCTACGAATCCGTCTTGGAAAGCGAGACCGTTGCCGCAAAATGAAAATCATAACACCTTGGCTCGTTTTAGCGTGCCAAGGTGTTTTTTAAATTGACAGCACATGAAGCTGTAGGGTAATATTAAAATATAAATACCGAATTGAAGGGAGAATGTACCTATGGTAGACGCTTTCAAGGAATTTCCTCATTTGCTTGCACCGCTGCAGATAGGCGATGTGGTTTACCGCAACCGTATGTTCTGCGCACCTACCGGCCACACGGACGATATTGCGCCCGGTCAGCCCAGCACCGACGGTCTGATGGCCTTTGAACGCATCGCCATCGGCGGCGCCGCGACCGTAGCCGAGGGCGAGGTCATAATCGACCACACCGAGTTCACTGACGGTAAGTGGCCACGCGACATAGTGAATATGCAGAATTACAACTATTCCCGCATGGCAGATATCGTAAAGCGCCACGGTGCGGTTCCTACAATGGAGCTTTGCTTCAGCGGCTCCGGCCCCAGTAAGCCCTCCATGGGCATGTTCATGATGTCCGGCAAACCCCTTGAGGGTCCCTGCGACGGCGTAACGCCCGAGGGACTGACCGTTAAGGCAATGACCGAGGAGCGCATTTGCGAGGTTATCCGCGACTTCGGTATAGGCGCGCTGGCTGCCAAGCGGGCGGGCTTCCCCATGGTTTCCATTCATGCGGCGCACTCCCGCGCGTTCCAGCACTGGTTCAGCCCCAATGAAAATCGCCGCGCCGATAAGTGGGGAGGTGAAAGCGTGGAAAATCGCTGCCGCTTTGCCGTAATGGCAATAGACGAAATACACCGCGTCTGCGGCAGGGGCTTCCCGGTTGAAATACGCATCAGCGGCACGGAGATAGTGCCCGACGGCTACGGCGTGGACGAGGGCTGCCGCATTGCCGAGCAGCTGGACGGTCACGCGGATATCATCAGCGTTTCCGTAAGCGCGGCAGACACCATGCACCCCGAATCCTTCTCCCGCACCCATCTGAGCATGTTTTACGAGCAGGGACATCATGCCGATGTGGCGGCTGAAATCAAGAAGCACGTGAAGCATTCGCTGGTGGGCGTAGCTGGCGGCTTCAGCGACCCCTACGTTATGGAAGAGGTTCTTGCCTCCGGCAAGGCCGATATAATCTATATGGCGCGTCAGCTCTGTTGTGATCCCGATCTGCCCAACAAGGTTCGCTCCGGCAGAGTGGAGGATATCCGCAAGTGTATGCGCTGCCTTACCTGCTTCTCTCAGACTGTTGGTCACGGCGACCTGCTCTGCGCCCTTAATCCCGAGGCTGCCCGCAACAGGGAGAATTATTACTCTCTGCCCGCGGCGAGAAAAATGAAGGTGCTGGTCATCGGCGGCGGCATCAGCGGTATGCAGGCGGCTGTTACGGCTGCGGAAAACGGACATGAAGTCATTCTCTGCGAAAAGTCCGGCGAGCTGGGCGGCACTATTCTTTGCGAGCGCAATGTTCCCTTCAAGGAGCGCCTGCATGACTACATAGAGCAGCAAAAGACCAAAATCGCAAAGTATAATGTGGACGTGCGGCTGAATACGGAAGTTACCCACGATTATGCGGCAGGCTTGAAGCCCGACGCGGTAATATGTGCCATCGGTTCCGATGTGGCAAAGCCTCCTATACCCGGCATAGACGGCGCCAACGTCTGCTCCGGTGTGGAAGTATTCGCGCAGCCCGAGCTTGCGAAGGGCAAGCTGCTGATATTGGGCGCGGGTCTTGCCGGTACTGAGCTGGCAATATACCTGAAGGGCCTTGGGCGTGACGTAGAGATCATCGAAATGGGCGGCTACATTAACGACGGCGGCAACTCCTGCCACGGCATAGCCGTCATGGACATGATCATTCAGCATAATATTCCGATACATTATAATACCCGCGCCGAGGAGATCACGGACAAGGGGGTTCGCTGCAGCGGCCCCGAGGGAGAAGTGTTCTATGAGGCGGATACCGTGGCTTATGCCCTGGGCATGAAGGCCCGCAAGGCGGAGGCCATGAGCTTCTACGATATCGCGCCTGTGTTCAACATGGTCGGAGACTGCGTGAACAGCTCTACTATTCTCAACGCCACCGGTACGGCCTACACCGCAGCAAAATATCTCGGAAGATACAACTGATAATAAACGAAAAGTTCCCCTGTTCGAAAGAACAGGGGAACTTTTCGTTTTAGACGGGGATAATTACATAGGATTGTCTGCATTCCAGCGGTCGATCTCGTCGTTGATGATGGAGTCAACATGGGGATAGATGGGGCCGGGGCCGCCATAGGTGATGCAGGGAATGAAGTTGCCGCCTGGAGCGTAGGCATCGCAGGCGCGGCGGACTTCGCGGCGAATTTCTTCTTCGGTTGCGTCCTCACGGTCAACGATAGCGGCGTCGATGCCCCCCATGAGAGCCAAGCGGCCGTCAATCTGCTTCTGCAGCTTGGGAATGTCGTTCTGAGGAAGAACGCCCTGCCAAATGTCGATGTGCAGATCTATCATATCCTCGATGATGGGCTCGCAGAAGCTGTCGCAGTGGTGCATGATGATAACGCCGTTGTCGTGCATGTAGTCGTAGCTCTTCTGATAGTTGGGCTTGATGAACTTGCGCCAGATGTCGGGCTGCATGAAGAGGTTGGTCTTGCTGCCCCAGTCGTCATGAGAGAGCATAACATCGGGGTGTACGCTGTCAACCATGAGCTTGAAGCCGTTGTAACGGTACTCGCCGATGGCGGCTGCAAGGTCTTCCATTGCCTCGGGTTCCAGCATCAGGTTGATGAGGGTGTCTTCGAAGCCCATGAGGAAGTGCAGACGCTCGAAAACGCCGGTAGGGCCGAACATCATTAGCAGGTTCTCGCTGCGGTCAACGGCAGCAGCGCGCTCGAGATAGGGTTCCCAAAGGGCCATATCGCTGCAGTTGGCAATAAGGTCAGGCACCTTGGTGAAGGAACGCCAATCGGTGATGTCCTTGACTACCTTGTTGAACTCGGTGACGTGAGGCATTGCGCCGGGGGTGCCGGGTTCCCATACGATGGTGGTGCCCCAAAGATCCTGCTTGGGGGGCATGCCGGGGAAGCGTTCACCGCGGACAAAATTGTTGACGGGGTCGCCGGGGAGGAATGCGGTGCCTTCGAACTGCTTTATAAGTCTGTCGGGCTTGCCGTCCCTGCGGATGGTCTGAAGGAAATTTTCTCTTTTGCTGAGCATATATAGGTCACTGCCTTTCGGGTGTTATTTTATTTGCCGTAGCGGTCGGCGAGGAAGAGGTAAGCGGAGCTTGCCCATGCAGACCAGAACAGCTGTTTTTCGCCGAAAGCCACAAGGCCTCGCTCGGCGGCACCGGTGAGGGCGTTGTGAATATGGAACATACCGTTGTCACGGAGAGTGCGCGCATAGCGCAGACCCATTTCCTTTGCCCGGTCGTACATGCCGCAGGCCTCGAGAGCCAGGCAGAGAATGAGCTGAGCGGGAATTATTACGCTGCCTGCGGTGAAGCCGTGGCGGAACCATGGACTGTCTACGTTCTCCGAGGAGAAGCCGTAAGGCGTTTCGAAGCCGTTTTCACCGAAAATGAAGTCGGCGGTTTTGTTGATTATATCCTCGGGCAGGCGCTTGCCGAGAATGAGGGTGGCGAAGAGCGGAATGCTCAGCGAGTCACCCTTTGCGCCGGTGCGGGTATTTATGGCGACCCAGCGCTCACCCGTCCAGAACTTGTCAATGATTTTCTGGGTAAGCTCATCGGCGCGCTTCTCCCACTGGGCGCATACAGCCTCGTCCTCGCCGATGGAACGACCGAGGGCAGCCATGGCGTCCATCATGATAACGGTGTAGGCGTTGGCGTCGGGAGCGGCGAGAGGGAATCCTGCGAAGAAGTAAGATGCGTCCTCCCAACCGGTTTCGATGGGGCTGAAGTTCTCCCATACTCCGTCGCCGTCAAGGTCACGGAAGTTGAAGAGGAAGTCTGTCCACTTGCCCATGCGGTCAAAGAGCTTGCGTTTTTCCTCCACGGGAATTTCGCTCAGGTCTGCGTTTTCAAGGAGCCATTTCAGCGCAACGCCTTGGAAAGGCGGCTTCATACTGGCGGAAAGGGAACCCTGATGGCTTACCGCGTCGGCAATGCGGCCGTTCTTGTCCTGCAGCTCGAAGCAGCTCATGAGGATATCCCATGCCAGCTTGGGATTCTTGTGGAGGCAGATGGACTGCATTGCCTGCTGCCAGCCGAAAGCGCTTTCGAAAATGAAACGCATCATTTTGACCATGGTGCGGGGGTAGAGAACACCCTCGTCGGGGTCAACGGTAAGGCTCCATGTGGTGTAAAGAGCCTGACGGCGCATGGGCTCGAACTCCTCGGGCAGATTGGGGTAGAGGGCGGCGCAGAATGCGTCGAACTCTTCGTCGAAGGCCTTTACCGCCGCGTCGTAATCGGGATAGCTGTCCATAGGACGTGCGCCGGGGTCAACATCATATTCCTCTATGCCCACCAGCAGCTCGCCGTTTTCGTCGGGAACGGCCACGAAGCCCGCACCGGCGGAAATGAGCTTGCCCTTGAGAGTGAAAATAAGGCCGTTGCCCTCACCGAAGGGGAAACGCCATGCGTTATCGCTCAGCTGGAAGGGTGCGGACATGAAAGAGGAGGGAAGCTTGATGCTCAGACTGAGACCATCGCCTACCTTGCAGAGGGCAAGATGCTTTTCCGCAAGACAGAAGCGGGCGCTGCCCCATTGACTTTCCAGGATCACCTCGCTGGCAGTGGTGGAAATCACGGCGGGCAGGGTGACGCCGTCCTTCATCAGCTCCAGGGGAATCGCACGGCAGCTGTTGGGTGCGTCCAGATTAGCCATACCGGTGCCGCCACCGCGGCAGGTGGAGAGGTAAAGGGTGCTCTTGCCAATCATCTGCTCGCCCTTGTTGTCGTTGGCAAAACAGAGATAGCTGCTTCTGCGGCCCAACGGCGTGCTCAGGGGATCAATAAAGCATACGGGTTTGTTCATGGTATTCCTCCTTTTTGAGATTATTATATTTACAGTTTATACGCTGAAACCCTAAATGACAAGTGCCGTCCGGGATAAAAATCAGAAATTATAGGCAGTAAAGTTCAGCGCTTGACAAAGATGTTACGACATGGGATAATTAGGAAAAATATGGTTGGCGCCCAGCGCCAAAGAAAGGAAAAATACAATGCTAAAAGCAAAGAATTTTATTCCCATTTCCGATAACCCCTTCTCACGCCGAGGATCTTATCTCGCCCTGTTCTGTGCCACCGACGGACATGAGATGATGGGCAAGGCCAAGCTGTTTTTGGGCAATTTGCGCGGCAACGGCCCCTACCGTCAGGTTCAGGCGGAGATAGTCAAGGACGGCGCTGCCCGTCCCTGCGTAATTGATACTACCGAGAGCGAGGTTATCCTGCGCAGCGAGTTCGGTGAGTTCCGTTTCTGCATCGGCGAGCGCAAGTTCCTGCGCATTCGCGGCACCGACGGCCTCACTCTGCGCCTTGCTGTAAATGTGGGAGGTATGGGCTCCTCCACCGACCTGCATGATGGCTGCTGGGCATTCAATATGGCGACTACCGCCACCGGCGTACTGCTGCCTTTCCGAGGTGAACTAACCGCTCGCCGCGCTTTCGGCGGCGGACTGGGCGGCACTGTTGCGCTGTCCTTCGAAATTGCTCCCGACGAGGAGGGCATAGTTGAAGTTGGTATCGAAGAATTTCTCATTGACCCCATTCACCGTCCACTTGACGAATATCCTTCTTACGAGGAATGCGTAAAGAGCTACGAGGAAGAGTTTGAGGAATTCTGCAAGCTTTATCCCAAGCTGCCCGATGAGTTCGAGCCTATGCGCCGCAAGGCACTGTGGACTATATGGACGCTCATCGTCGAGCCCGACGGCGAGACTATGTACAAGCACACAATGATAAAGATGCTTCACGGCACTTTCGAGCACGTTTCCGGCTGGCAGCAGGGCATGCACATGATCTGTCTGTCCAAGGATCCCAAGCTGGTTTGGGGCATACTGCGTGGCCTCTTCGACTATCAGGACGCAAACGGACGTATCGCGGATATCATCACCGACGCGTCCTACGCCCGTTCCATAATGAAGCCGCCCATTCAGGGCTTCGCCATGAACTGGCTGCTGGATAATATCGGTTATGAAGCTGCCGACCCCGAGGATCTGAAGTTTATCTATCAGGGCATGGTTCGCTGGAGCGAATATTTCTTCCGCTGCCGCGATTTGGACGGCGACGGTATTTGGGAGAACCAGGGCGCCATGGAGACCGGCTGGGAGGACGCACCCTTCTTCCGTCAGCTCAACTGGCCTGTTGCCTCTCCCGATATGAACGCTTATCTTGCCCTGCAGCTTGAAGCTCAGGCAAGACTGGGCCGCATCGTCGGCGAGGCTGAGGAGGTCTGCGCCGGGTATGAGAAGCGCTCCCGCGAGATGATAGACCGCATCGTCGAGGCATTTTGGGACGGCGAGCGCTGGCGCGCATTCAATCCCGAAACCGGCAAGAAATCCGATACTCAGACCCTGTCCCTGTACTGCGTAATGGTGCTTGGCAAGCGCCTGCCTCAGGAGGTTATCGACAAGAGTATCGCCACCCTGTTTGAAGAGGGCAAGTATCTCACGCCCTACGGTCTTGCCACCGAGGCGCTGGACAGCCCTTATTTTGCCCACGGATTCAGCCAGGGCAGCATAATTCCTCCCGCCCAGTTCCTGCCCGTCATGGCAATGGAGGCCTGCGGCAGACCCGAGCTGGCAAAGGAACTGGCGCTGCGTTATATAAGAACCCTCCGCGATTTCGGCCTGTTCCATACACACAACGCCCTTACCGGCGAGCCCGAGCGCGGTATGGTAGCCCTGGACGAGAAGTATCTCTTCTGGTCTGCATGGTCGTCCGCGATATATCTCTTCTTCGCCGACAGATACGGCAAGTAAAACAAGATAAAGCAAAAGGCCCGAATTCACACGAATTCGGGCCTTTCAATGTTTAAATACTTATTCCTCTTCGCCGAGAACTATCTGCAGCATGGTCATGGTGCTGCAGGCGGACCAGCCGCACCAGCTCCAGCTGTCGCCGATAACGGGCTGAATGAGTACATCGTGAGGCTCGCCGGTGAGGGGATATTCATTGTAGGGGTGGAAGCCGAGGCGCAGGCCACGCTCTTCAACTGTGTCGAACCAGCGGCGGGCAATGAGCTTGGCCTCTTCCTTCTTGCCTGCAAGGTAAAGACCGACGGTGATGAACATCTGCTGAGGAGCAACGATTCTGCCGAGAACGAAGTGGAAGCCCCAGTGGCAGAGCTCACTCTTCATGCTCTCGCTGCAAAGGCCGTTGGGGGAGAGGAAGTGACCCTCCTCGGTGAGAACCTCGGCGCACTTGTCGATGATGTGCTGAGGCAGCTTGTCGGCGAGAATGATGGGAATGTAGCTGGCGAGGCTGTTGCTGTCCACGTTCTCGCCATCCTTCTTGGTGACGAACTGAGTGCCGTCCCAGAATTCCTCAATGAGAACCTTCAGCAGCTTGTCGCCGCGCTCCTTCCAGTGTGCCTCAACGTCAGGCTGACCGGCGCGGCGGGCAAGGGTGGAGCAGGCGTACATACACTCGATGAGCAGGGCGATGGTGTCGGAGTTGGAGGCGGGGAAGCCGCGCTTGAAGGTAGAGGCATCGTCCCAGCCGGACTCGTTGGGGTTGTTGATGGCAATGAGGTCGTCGCCGCGGCCAACGGTTCTGAAAGTGGTCCAGAAGTTGGTCCAGCGCTCGAACTTGGGCAGCAGACCCTCTGCCATCTCCTTGGTGATGAACTCCTCACCGCAGATGCGGGTGATGAGATTGAGTGCGCAGCCCTGCAGGGGTGCCTGCATTTTATCGTCGCCAATGGAGCCGGGGGCGACGGAACCGGGCAGTGCGCCGTTTACGGGAGTCTGATAGAGGAACATGGTCTCGATAAGGCGGAATGCCTCGACGGGGTCATTCTGGAACGCCATGCCG
Source organism: uncultured Oscillospiraceae bacterium (assembly GCA_964472725.1). Lineage (GTDB taxonomy): Bacteria > Bacillota > Clostridia > Oscillospirales > Oscillospiraceae > RGIG6375. The sequence continues at coordinate 1,530 of CAYYLZ010000013.1, read as the reverse complement.
TTGTATGCCAGCTGCCAGGACATGGCGCAGGCCAGCGCATTGTGGTGCATCATTATCATGGGGGTCTTCATGAAGCCCTTGTCGCGCATGACGTGGCTCCATGTAACGAAGATGGTGTCCTCGATAAGCTGACCGTACTCCTTGAAGGGGAGCTTGGCATAGTGCTTGTAGAAATCGTTGAAGCTGTCGATGTTGGCCTGACGGATATCATCAAAGGCGGGATAGCTTTCGGGCGCTGTGAAACGGCCGAAATAGGTGTGGGCTGCGGCCTCGAATATACCGTCCTCGTCGGGGAGGAAGGAAATCTCGAGGCAGGCGTACTTGCCGGCAAGGTAGTCATACTCGGCCTTTACTTCAATGCTGCCCTTGAGGGCTACGAAGCGCATATAGCCGTGCTTGCCGAAAACACCCTCCCAGCTGCCGTCCTTGAGACGGGCAATGCTCTCAAGAGCGGCGGCACCGTTGCCGGAGTTGGACTCTAGGTCAAGGCGAACGCCTGCACCGCGGAAACCGCGAATGCGGAAAAAGTCGTCGTTGGCAAAGGCAATATCAGCGTAAACAACCGGCTCAATTATGCGCAGGCTGCCCACGTCGCCGTAATAGTGGTAACGGGTGGGCTGACCATCCTTGAGGAGCTGAACGGCGAAGCTCATGTCGGACATATTTGCCATTTCGCCGGTGTAGAAGGGAGTGAGCTTCAGGCTGCGCTTGAAATAATCTTCGGTGAGATAATAATAGCTGCCGGCAACGGAGTAGTCGATGCGGCTCAGGTCGCGCTTTTCGTTGGAATGGAACTGAATCATCGTATGCCCTCCTTTCAGTTGGCTGCGCCGCAGACGAGGAGCAGAGTCAGCGCCTGACGGACGGTCATAATGGGAAGAGTGGAAAGCTCGCCGTAAACTTTGGCGGCGAGGGTCTTGCACTTGGCCTTGTCGACCGAGCGGAGACCGTAAGCGAAGAAGATGGCATCCTCGGAGTATACTATGGGGAAAGCATTTGCAGTTGCTGCGGCAACGTCGGCAGGCAGGCTGTCGACGAGAACGGGCAGATGTGCGCGGGGGTGACTCTCGCAGACAGGCTGATCCATAATGTTCATGTGGAAGAACTCCTTGCCATTCCAAAGGCGGTTGAGGAGACCATTGCGGGTCTCATCTGCGATGGTGGTGTATTCGGCGGCCTCATTCTCCTTGCCAAGCTTCTTTGCCATGGCGGCAAGAGCCTCGGCCCAAAGGAGCATCATGGCGTTCAGGTCGGGTGCAAACTCGGGGGGGACGTCGGCAAAGGGCAGTTTATTGCCGCAGCCGGGCTCGTAGCGGTGGAGATAGTAGAAAATCTTACGCTCGGGGCAGTAGCGCTCATTGCGCCACCAGCCGAAGGCCTTGCAGAGAGCCTCGTAAAGCTCGGGGCAGACCTCAGTATCCTCATCCAGCAGCTCCTTGAGAGCCAGACCGAAGAGAGGCAGCTGAGCTTCGAGGGCGAAATACTTGTTGCTTACATAGCGGGGAACGAGACCGTCCTCCTGCATGTACT
>CAYYLZ010000012.1:0-48065 GCA_964472725.1 uncultured Oscillospiraceae bacterium | reverse complement strand
ACGGACATTCCTCCCTCGCCTATCTTCTCAATTATTTCATATCGGTTATCCAGTAGCTGCCCGATATATTTATCCATGTGATCCATTAAAATGTGTCCTTTCAAGTCACTTGGACAGCAGAACGACCGTTACGTTGTCCGACGCGTTTCTGCTGAGAGCGATCTCCATCATTCTTTCGGCAGCCGTGTCGCTGCTGTCACCGTAAAGCACCTCGAAGAGCATCTCCTGAGAGTTTACAATGTTGCTTAGTCCGTCGCTGCAGAGAAGCAGATAATCGCCCTCGTCCAGCTCCACCTCGAAGGTATCGCAGTGCACGTTGTGCTCGGTACCCACGGCGCGGGTGATAAGGTTCTTGCGCGGATGACGCCACGCCTGCTCTCTGCTCAGCTCACCCTTATCTATCATATCCTCAACGAGGGAATGATCCTTGGTGACCTGCCTGATCTCATTATCTTTGACTATGTAGCATCGGCTGTCGCCGACATTGATAACCGTAGTTCTGTCGCCGCAAAGCAGCGCTGACACAAGGGTGGTACCCATACCCTGATAGTCGGGATTATCTTCAGCAAGCTCCAGTATGGTACGGTTTGCCTTTGCTGCAGCGTCCGCCATAATAACGCGGAAATTGCCGTTTCCCGCGGCAATATCGGCCTTTATTGCTTCCACGAACTGATCTCTTGCCGTAGCGCTGGCAAGGTCGCCCGCTTTCGCTCCTCCCATACCGTCACACACAACGCAGAGTATCACTTCTTTTCCGCTCAGCGCACCCACTGAGCCGGCGAAAAATGAGTCCTGATTCATCGCCCTTACAGCGCCCTTGTCGGTCAGACCCCAATATTTCATTTTTGATCCAACCTCCAATCCTTGCTCAGTTCCCGTTCTCCTTGGCGGTCTTTCTTCTCAGCTGACCGCAGGCGGCATCGATATCCGAGCCGAGCCTTCTTCGAACTGTGGCGTTAACGCCCATGTCACACAGGTGGTTCATAAAGGCTTTCGCATCGCCCGGTTTAAGCGGACTGCCCTCTATATTGTTCAGCGGGATTATATTAACGTGCCCGCCGATGGGCTTCATAAGCTTCGCAAGCAGCTTGGCCTGCTCGGCCGAATCGTTCACTCCATCGATAAGTGCATATTCAAAGGATATGCGTCTGCCCGTCTTTTCATAATAGGCGCGGCAGGCCGACATCAGCTGAGCCACATTATGCTTCTTATTGATGGGCATCAGCTTGCTTCTGGTTTCATCATCGGGCGCATGAAGCGAAATCGATAATGTTAATTGTAAATCATACTCAGACAGTTTGTCAATTCTTTCTGTTAAGCCGCAGGTTGAGAGAGAAATATGGCGCATGCCGATGTTCATTCCGTCCTTGTGGTTGACAAGCTGCAAAAAGCGCATGACGTTATCGAAGTTTTCCAAAGGCTCGCCTATACCCATGAGCACGATATTGGAAATCTTCTCGCCGGAGTCCAGTTCCGTATAGCGCACCTGATCGAGAATTTCGGAGGCGGTAAGGTTGCGCACAAGACCGCTTCCGGTGGAGGCGCAGAATATACAGCCCTGACGGCAGCCCACCTGAGAGGATACGCAGGCGGTATTGCCGTGCTCATATTTCATAAGCACGCTTTCCACGGCGTTTCCGTCCCGCAGCTGCCAAAGGTACTTGATAGTGCCGTCTATAGCCGATTGCTGCTTACGAATAACCTGCGGAGGCGCAATGTAGAATTCATTGTCAAGACGTTCCCTGAGCGCCTTGGAGATGTTGCTCATCTCATCAAAGCTTCCGACGCCCATGGTAAGCCATTTGAATATCTGACCGGCGCGGAACTTCTTCTCCCCGATGCTGACAAGGTACTCGCCTATTTCCTCGGGAAGCATGGATTTTATATCCCGCTTTATTTCTTTTTCCGCATTCTGCATATATAAAAACCGTCCGTTCCGTATTCAAAGGGCCAAAGGGTCTTTTCGCCATCGGGCACGTTCCCGATGGGTGCGGGCAGGCTGAATGCCTCCCGCGTGAAATCGCCGTTTTCGGAAAGGAACTTTTCCGTAACGGCTTCGTTTTCCTCCCGGATAAGGGTGCAGGTGGAATAGACCAATCTGCCGCCCGGTTTTACATACCCGGCAAGGTTCATTAGGATATTATATTGTATTTTCGGCAATTGTGCAATATCTTCAAAGCTTTTATATCGAATTTCCGGCTTTTTTCGCACCACGCCCATGCCCGAACAGGGCACGTCGGCTATAACAAGGTCGAAACGCTCCTTGAGCGCAGGGTTGAATTTGGAGCCGTCGGCGGGCACTGTGGAAATTATATCAATGTGCAGACGCTCTGCGCCCTCGTCTATACGCTTGAGCTTATTGGCATGGAGGTCGCAGGAAAGGATACTGCCCTCGTTGCCCATGAGCATCGCCGCAAGAAAGCTCTTTCCGCCGGGTGCTGAGCATGCGTCCAGCACTTCCTCACCCTTTTGGGGCCGGGCTGCCAGCACTGCCATTGCCGCCGCGGCGTCCTGCACCATTGCAAGGCCGTCCTTGAAAGCTCTCAGCTCACCGGGGTTGCCGGCGCCGCTGATGGTAACGCAGCCCTCAAGCCAGCTGTGCTTCTGCGCGGTCACGCCCTCGGCTTCAAGGCTCGCTATCAGCTCATCTACTGTGCATCGAAGAGGGTTGGCACGCAGGGTTATATCCGTTTCGGCGTTATCCTCGATCATCAGCTTCTCAGCATTCTCTGCACCGACAAGGTCGGAGAAATAGTTATACCACTGCTCCGTGTGGCTGTACTTCACCCAAGGCTCTTTCGGCTCGGGATACTTGCCCACGTTCTCGGATATGCGGCGCAGTACAGCGTTCACAAGACCTGCCGCGGCTTTGTTTGCCAGCTTCTTGGCCAGCACAACGCCCTCATTGACTGCGGCACTGTGAGGTATTTTATCCATGAACATTATCTGATATGCCGAAACACGGAGAATATCAAGCACAACGGGCTGCAGCTTGCCGGTGCCGCCCTTGACGTAAAGCCCGAGGCGGTAGTCGATGAGGCTCATATTCTGCAGTACACCGCAGCTGAGCCGTGTGGCAAGAGCCTTATCGCGGCTGTCCATATTCTCTTTTTTGAAAACGCCGTTGAGATAAGCGTCCGACCATGCGCCCGAGCGTCTGTATGCGCCCAGAGCGGTTACGGCAGCTTCTCTTGCACTTACGGGCATGATATGCACCTCTTAATCGCTGATTTTGTGTCCTCTGAGATAGTCGGCGGTCTTCATACGCTTGCCGCCGGGAGCCTGAAGCTCGGTTATCACGATGGTCTTGCCGTCGCCGCAGGCAACGATAAGTCCCTGTTTGGTCTGTCCCACAATTTTACCCGCAGGCAGCTCGGTGGTTCCCTCACCCATTACGGCAGCGAATATCTTGAAGGTCTCGCCGCCGAATTCGGTGGTAGCGGCAGGCTTGGGAGCAAGTCCGCATATGTGATTTATGACGCGGCGTGCAGGCTTCGTCCAGTCGATGGGACAATCCTCCCTGTGCAGGGGAGGCGCGAAGCTGACCAGCGCAGGATCCTGCGGGGTACGGGCAGCGGTACCGTTTTCGATATCGCGCAGGGTCTTTACAAGAAGCTGCGCGCCTATGACCTTAAGGCGATCGTAAAGCTCGCCGTAGGTTTCGTATTCACCAACGGGGGTTGCCACCATGTCGATAATATCGCCTGCGTCCATTTCGGGAGCAAGGTACATAGAGGTAACGCCGCCCATTTCCTCACCGTTGAGCACCGTCCACTGAATAGGAGCAGAGCCGCGGTACTTGGGCAGCAGGGAGCCGTGGATATTGATAAAGCCCATGGGAACGCTCTCGAGCATATCCTCGGGAATGAGCTTGCCGTAAGCAACGGCAACGGCGATGTCGGCGCCGAGGGATTTAAGCTCCTCCAGCACTTCCGGCTCATTTCTCAGTTTGGCGGGCTGGAATACGGGCAGGCCTTTCTCAATAGCGTAAAGCTTTACCGGGCTGGCGGTAAGCTTCATGCCGCGCTTGGCAGGCTTGTCCGGCTGGGTGTAAACGCCGCAGATATCAAATCCGGCTTCGTATATGGCTTTCAGGGACTCCAGCGCAAAGTCGGGAGTACCCATAAAAAGTACTTTCATATAATAATCCTCCATGCAGCTCCGCCGCACAAATAGTAATTAAAAATCCTCAAACATGGAGGATTTTTGCCATCAATGCCGGTTGCCCACAGGGTGAGGCATTGGGCTTTTAAATCATAGTAATGTGATTATTTCACATTACGCTTCCTCTTCGTAGTCTTCGTAATCTTCATCGTCCTCGGCGGACATTGCCTGAATTTCCTCGGGAGTGAGCAGACGCTCGGCACGCATATCGAAAAGGACACCGGAAAGATGGTCGATCTCATGGCAGAAGCAGCGACCGGTAAGACCGTCGCCCTCAACCTCGAACCACTCACCGTTTCTGTCCTGAGCCTTGACCTTTACCCAGTAAGGGCGCTTTACGATACCCCATACGCCGGGTACGCTCAGGCAGCCCTCGGGGCCTTCCTGCTCGCCGTCAAACTCAACGATTTCGGGGTTGATAAGCTCGATGATTTCATCGTCGTTATTGGTATCCATTACGAGAACAACTCTTCTGAGCACACCCACCTGAGGTGCGGCAAGGCCTACGCCGTTGGACTCAATGAGAGTTTCACGCATATCGTCCAGCAGCTTATGGAGGCGACCGTTAAAATCGGTGACCTCGCGGCATTTCTTGTTCAGGCATTCGTCGCCCTTTTTTACGATATTTCTAAGTGCCATATCATTCAGTTCCTTTCAGTCCATAGGGTCGATGTCGCCGAATACGGACACACCCTTAAATCTTTTATCCGATGAATACCGCTTTATGGCAGCGGCAACCAGCGCCCGAGCCTCCTTGCTGGGCGGGCAACGGAGGTAAACTCTGTAGCGATATCGGTTGTTCACCTTAAGAATATGCGCCGAAGCGGGGCCGAGTATCTGCACGCCCTCGGCGGTGACGGATTTCGTCAGCGCTTCCTTCAGCTCGCTGCAGCAGCGCAGCACTCTCGCCTCGTCCACGCCGCTTACCATCATGGAGTAAAGCTCCGCAAAGGGCGGCAGGTTAAGTATCTTTCGCAGCTCTATCTCGCCCCGATAGAAGGAGTCGTAGTCCTGGGCGGCGGCAAAGCGTATGACCTCGTTATCGGGCGTAAGGGTCTGAATGACCGCTCTGCCCGCCTTCTCGCCTCGCCCGGAGCGTCCGACGACCTGCGTTATAAGGTTGAAGGTGCGTTCCTGCGCTCTGTAATCTCCGGAATAGAGCATCTGGTCGGGTGAAATAACGCCAACCAGCGTTACATTTTCAAGATTAAGTCCCTTGGCAACCATCTGCGTGCCGATAAGGACGGGGATTTTCTTTTTCACGAATTCCGCCAGCATGACCTCATGGGAGCGGGAGGCGGTAACGGTATCGGTATCCATGCGCATTACTTCAAGGCCGGGATAGAGAAGCTTCAATTCCTCCTCCACCCTTTGGGTTCCCGAGCCGATAAACTGCAGGGTGCTGCCGCATTCCGGGCAGTCCTTGTCCACGGTGCGGGAATAGCCGCAGTAATGGCACATAAGTCTGTTGTTTGCCGAATGGTAGGTAAGATTTGCGCTGCAGGAGGGGCACTGGAAGGTATTGCCGCACTCGGTGCAGGTGACAGCAGCACTGCTACCCCGGCGATTGATGAACAGTATGGACTGCTCCCCCGCCCTGAAATTCTTCTCCAGCTCCGCGCAGAGCACCGAGCTGAGAGAGCCGCCGTTTCCGCTTCGAAGCTCCGACTTCATATCGGCGATTATAACACCGGGCAGAGCCTGCTGATTATATCGCTTGTCCATGCGGAACAGCTTATATTTGCCGCTTACCGCGCCGTACATACTCTCAACGGAGGGCGTGGCCGAGCCAAGGAGCAGCAGGGCGTTTTCCTGCACGCAGATGAACTTGGCTACGTCACGGGCGTGGTATCGGGGATTATTTTCTGATTTGTAAGTGTATTCCTGCTCCTCGTCCATAATGAGCAGACCCAGCCGCTCAACGGGCGCGAATACTGCCGAGCGGGTGCCAACCACAACGTCCACAAGTCCGGACTTGATACGCTTCCACTCGTCGTAGCGCTCGCCTATGGAAAGGGAGCTGTGGAGCACGGCAACTCTTTCGCCGAAATGGGCACGAAAAGTCGCCATAAGCTGGGGGGTGAGGGCTATCTCGGGCACCATTACTATTGCCTGCCTGCCCAATTCGATGCAGCGGCTGATGAGCTTTATATAAACAGCGGTCTTACCGCTGCCGGTAACACCGTAAAGCAGTGCCGCGGAAGCCTGTCCCGCCTCCAGCATTTCCTTAAGGCCGGCATAAGCCTCGGTCTGCTGCTCATTGAGTTCGACGATGGGCGTGACCTCGGTTTTGCCATACTCGGGTATGCGGAAAACCTCTCTGCGTTCAAGCTCGATATAGCCCCGCTTTTCAAGAGCCTTTATAGATTGCATTGCCGCGCCTGTGAAGTAGCATATCTCCTTGGTGTCGGCTTCGCCTATTTCTGCCAGCAGCTTCAGCACAGCAGACTGCTGGGCTGCGGAGCGCTGCTTGGCTTCGGCTATCTCCATGGCTTCTTCGGCGGATATAGTCAGCCTTGCCACGCTTATAGTCTTGTCATTTGCCTTGCGCTTTCCCGAAAGACCGCTGCGGATAACTCCCGCGGCTTCCAGCGCTTTCAGCGCCTTGCTGCCCTTATCGCCAAAGGAGGCACGCAGGGCATTCAGGTCGGCGGTGCCGCCCCCTGCATAAATGCAGTCCAGCAGGCTTTCCGCCATAGGGTCATTTTCGGCGGCAGCGTAGGCTTTTTCCTTGTCGATACCGTCTGCTATGGAGCATATATGCTCCTCACGGAACCATAGTCCCGCGGGCAGCATTGCCTTGACGGCGTCGAACACCGTGCAGAAAAAGCGCACCTTTATCCATTTGGCAAGCTTCAGCTGATTTTCCGTGAGCACGGGAGCCGCGTCCAGCAGGGCGTCGATGGGCTTGAGCTTCAGGTAGTCGCTGCTCTCTGTCATCTCCATGATTATGCCCTCAACGTGGCGGTTTCCCTTGGAAAAAGGCACGGAAACACGCATGCCCGGAGCTGCCGCATCGCGCATGGTCTGGGGTACGACGTAGTCGTACAGCTTGTCTATATGGAACGCGGCAGCCGATACGGCCACGCGAGCCACGCGATTTTCCACAGCGGCGCTCCTTTCATAAAAATAGCAATGTTCCGCCGAAATTAACGGCAGAACTGTTTTAAGGCAGCGAGTTTTGCTCTCGCTGCCTCAATAAATCAATACTCGCCCTTGTGCTCGGCGGTGTATTCGCCGTTAGCCAGCTGGTTGATGGCTACGGAAACAGGCTTTGCACCCAGGGACTCGCCTCTTTCGAAGGCTGCCTCTGAAAGCTCACGGGAGCGCTTGGCGACAACGTTTACCAGCAGGTATCTGCTGTTGACCTTATTGAGAAGATTGGACATAGGGGGGTAAAGCATATTAAGGTTCCTCCTTTAAATGATGCAGTCTTCCGGCTGCTCTGCATTTTTCAGCGGTAATGATGGAAGCCACTTCGTGGCAGGCCGTTTCGACACGGTCATTGATGATAATGTAATCGTACATTTCTGCCTTTTTGCATTCTACTTTTGCCCGAGCAAGGCGACCCAGTATCTTTTCCTCGCTGTCTGTGCCGCGCATACGCAGGCGCTGCTCCAGTATTTCGAAGCTGCCGGGGAAGATGAAAATGCTGATGGCGTCGGGGCGCTTGCTCATGACCTGCTCGGCACCCTGAGTCTCAATATCGAGGATAACATCATACCCCGCGTTGAGCTTTTCGTCAACGGGAATTGCGGGAGTTCCGTAATAATTTCCTACAAATTCGGCGTATTCAAGGAGCTGCCTCTCTTCAATGAGCTGCTCAAAATCCTCTTTCTTCATGAAACTGTAGTCAACGCCGTCCCGCTCTCCCCTTCTCGGCTCTCTTGTGGTAGCCGAAATGGAGAAATAAACATTATCCAACTGATTGAGCAGGCGCGTAATAACGGTGCTCTTGCCGGCTCCGGAGGGGCCGGATATTACGAAAAGCTTTCCTTTATTCATGGTCTTCCTCCACATCAACAAATCTCTTACCGCTCTCGTCAACGAATCTGTCGGCGACCGTTTCCGGCTCAATAGCGGAAAGAATTATATGGCCGCTGTCGGCAATGATGACCGACTGGGTGCGGCGGCCATAGGTGGCGTCAATAAGGCGGCCGGTCTCCTTGCCCTCCTGAATTATACGCTTGATGGGAGCAGAGTCCGGGCTGACGATAGCCACGATACGTCCGGCGGAAACCATATTTCCGAAACCTATATTGATAAGCTTCATTGCTCACCACACCTTACTCAATATTCTGGATCTGCTCTCTGATTTTTTCTATTTCGGACTTGATATCAACGACCATGCGGGTTATCTCAACGTCGTTGCACTTGGAGCCGGTGGTATTGGCCTCACGGTTAAGTTCCTGAGTGAGGAAGTCCAGCTTACGTCCGATAGCGCCGTCCTTATCCAGCATATCACGCATCTGGGCGATATGGCTCTTGAGGCGGACAAGCTCCTCGTCCACGGCTACCTTATCGGCAAAGATGGCGGCCTCGGTAACTATGCGTGCCTTATCGATGTCGGCAGTTGCGAGAACCTCAGCCATCTTCTGCTCAAGTCTTGCTCTGTACTCGCTGACAGTCTGGGGTGAACGTTCCTCCACCTTTGCGGCAAGAGCCTCGATATTCTCAAGCTTGGCAAGGATATCGCTTCTGAGCTTGCCGCCCTCCACCTCACGCATGGCGTTGAAATTTTCAAGGGCTGCGGCGGCGACGGCCTCGATATCGGCGGTAAAGGCTTCGGCGTCGATCTCCTTTTTTTCCACGGTGAAAACGTCCTGAATACGGCCAAGGGAAACGGCGCTCAGATCGTTTTTAAGACCGTACTTATCGCTCATCTGCTTATAGGCGGCAATGTAAGCCTCGGCAAGAGGCTCATTGAGGCTTACCACCACGTCGTCCGCCTTGGAGCTGTCGACGGTGACGAAAACGTCCACCTTACCGCGGGAGATATATTTCTGCACCACGGCCTTTATCTTGTCCTCGGCGAATATATACATTCTGGGCATACGCACGGAGCAGTCAAGGAAGCGGTTATTAACGCTTCTCAGCTCCACGGTAAGGCTGATATCGCCGCTCATACCGGCGGCGCTGCCGTAGCCCGTCATACTTTTTATCATAGTCAAAATCCGTCCTGTTCAATCATTTCAATATTTTATGGATACGCTGGATATAAAGTCCGATAAGTCTCGCAAGACCTATATCGTAAACAGCAAAAACCACATTCAGCCCCAACCACACAAGCACAAGCGCCACGTCAGGCAGGCTGATATCGGTAACGAAGCCAAGTCGCAGAGCTGCCCAGCAAATTACGCAGGCCAGGTTGAACACAGCCAGCTTCACCGCCCACTCCGCTGCTCTATTGGGAATATGCTCCGCGGCACTTTTCAGCAGCGGGTAATAGCCCAAGAACACGATATACATGAAGGCCAGTGATTTCTGCGGCAGTATTACGGCACTGAGCGCACTCACCGCCACAAAGCTGAGTATCGAGCTGCTGACGCCGCACTCAATAAGCACAGCTGCGTTGATGATGCCCGCCATGGCTGTAAGCGCCAGCTTCCAGCTGGGAGTTACGGTGCCAAGATACAACAGTACCAGCTGCAGGGCCGCCAGCATGGCAGCTATGGTAAGCTTTTTTGTTTTCGTCCTCATTTCAGCAGCAGGGTACCAGGTCGCCGCCCAAACATTCGCAGCAGCAGTCAGCCACGCAAAGGCTGGTGCAGCAATCGCAGTTGTCCATAGAGGAACGGGAGTAATTTGCGGGTCTGTAGTAGTTGCCGCCCATGCTCATATAGCGCAGCGCGCTGGCATACTCGGCGTTGTTGGGGTCCATGCTGACGGCAGTCTGATAATACCGTCTTGCCTCGTCCAGCCAGCCCTTGCGGTAACAGAGGCTGCCCATGAGGAAATTCCACTCGGCGTCGTGAGGTACGCCGGGCTGATTGAGCAGCTGCTCGGCATAAGCGAGGTTGCCGCTGTTGATGGCATTGCGTACTGCGTTGTTGCCGCCTGCGCCTGTATTGTTGGAATAAGCGCGGTTATAGTTGCCGCTGCTTGAATAACCGCTGCTGCCGCCGGTGTAGCCGCCGCCCTGAGCGCGGGCCTTGGTCACCTGATCGTAGGCCTCGTTGACCTCTTTCATTTTCTCCTGAGCAAGGTCGGCCAGCGGGTTATCGTGGTAGTTATCGGGATGGTACTTTCTCGCCAGGTCGCGGTAAGCCTTCTTAACTTCCTCGTCGCTGGCATTGGGCGATACGCCGAGTACGCTGTAGGGATCTTTCATCAATTTGTCTTAACTCCTTGATTTATGGATAGTGTTGGTGTACTTAAGCTCCGCTCCCCTGCCCTGGAATACCATCTCGCTGATATTCTCAAGACCGAGGTAGACAATGTTGGTCAGTATCGGGTCGTACACGTTTTTATTCTTCAGTTCGTAAGCGGAGGATATAAGCCCCTCCGAGTGGAGAAGCGTGGTTTTCAGCATTTCCCGCTGCTCCTCCGTCAGCTTTGCGCCGCCGGTTTCAAAGCGGTATATAAGCGGATTATAGCTTCCGCTTTTGCTGTCTACATCATAGTCATCAATGGCGTCGATGATGTAGACATATCTGCCAAGGTGGTAGAGCAGTTGGCTGAGTATGCGCCGGTCAGCGTCGTTTTCAGCGCCTGCCGCCGCAGCCTCCAAGATCTTGGCGAACTTGTCCGCAGTGGCGTCGAGGGAGGGGCTTTTCTCTTTTTCCAACCGAGAAAGCTCCGCCAGCAGGCGCTTCGTGGTTTCGGCAAACTCCGGCTGTGCCTTCGCCGCCTTTCTGTACTTACCCTTCAAGGCAGCCGCCGCAGGAATGCTCACAAGCTTCTCCTTGATGCAGCCGTCCTTCGCTGCGTCCTTAAGCTTCCAGTAGGTGAGGATAATGCTGCAGTCAGCGGCAAATTCAAATGCGTCGCCGGATTTGAGATACTGCTTCTTCCTGCAGGGCGAGGCGGGACAGCGTCCCCGGCATATCTCCGGCTCGCAGCCACTGTCGGTAAGCAGCATGGCGAGAAAGGTCAGGTCGTAGTTGATGATATAGCGGGCGATGCCGCCGTACTTTTCCTTAAGCGCCCAGCACAGGCCGCAGTAGGCAGCCCGGAACAGTTCATATTCCTTGACCTTCAGCTCTGGCTTATAAGGCCTTACATATCCAAACATATATCTTCCACTACGGAGACAATGTTGAACTCCATATTCTTATCCTTTCGGACATAGCGGTTTATCACGTAAACGCAGGCAGCTCCCAGCATGAAAGCCGCAACGCTTATGATTATTCTTGCCCACTCAGGCAGCTTTGCCAGAGAAGTGAGCACATATGCAAAGAAAAAGAACAGAATAGGCACAAAGTACACCAGCATTGCCGCGCCAAGTATACCCTTGGTGGCACTTTCGATGATAACTCTGTCGCCGGGCTTAGCTCTTGCGATGTTCATGGCGTTTACGGAGATTATTCTCTTATCCGCGCAGCCGGCGCCGCAGGAGGCGCAGCTGTGTCCGCAGGCGGAAACGCGCTCCACATGGACCTCCGCATAGCCGTTACCAAGTATTCTATTTACAATGGCGCTTTGTGTCACTGTCTGTACTCCTTATTCTTCGATCTGTTCTTCCGGCACGCCCTCTTCAAGGGAAACGACCACCGCGTAGTCACCCACGCCGCCGGCGTCGCTGTAGCCGTCAACGATTATCTTTGCGTCCACCGCATAGCGTCCGACTGCGGAACCAAGGTCGGCAAGGTCGGCGACTATGCGCACGTTATAGGCGTTTACAAGGTCGATTATCTCCTGAGGACCGCGGATCATTACCTCAAGATACTGGGTAACGGAGGTTGCGGTGTATCCCTCGGACACGTTATCGAACTCGATATTGGAAACCAGCAGGCGCTTGGTCGCAAGGTTCTTTACCGAAACCTTGACCTCCGCCTCGGTAATGCCGGAGAGGTTGTTAAGCTCATTGGATACGGGTATTGTAAAGGTCTGAGTGGTGGAGACAGCAAAGTCGGAAAGGTCGATGCTGCCGATGGATATCTTGTTAAGGGCGGAAAGTATTCCCGCATCGCCGGAAAGGGCGATGGTGCGGGGGCTTATCTCAACCACAGCGTCGCTGCGCTTTGCGCCACCACCGGGAAGAATATCCACAGCAAGGACAACTTCCTTGTACATTACCACAGGTATAGTGACCTCCACCTGTTCCACATTGACTTCAATCTCGTCGGAAACCACCTCGTTGCCCTCCGCGTCCATAAGCTTATAGTCAACGCGGTTGGTAACGGTCTTGTTGAGATTTTCACGGGAAACCTTAACGAGAGCATGGTCTACGCGGGAGATAAGCGCCTCGGGGCCGCTGAGTTCAAGGTACTCGCGGTCATATTCGGCAGGCTCCGCCATATATCCCTCGGCAACGGTTACGTTTATCTCGCCGCGGATATCTACCTTGGTGGTGCTCATGCGGTCTATATTGATGGTGACATAAGTGGGGTTCTTATCAATGTAAATATCGTTGATATTCACGCCGTTGGTAAGGGCAACATCGTATACGCGCTCGATATCGCCGGTATTCTTCACGTCGGTAAGGTCAACGGTTACCTGAATATCGCTCTTTTTGATATTGTTTATATCGCTGCGCTTGCCGTACAGACGCAGGGTAACGGTCTGGTCAGCCTTGTCTGTAACGATAAGCTTGCGGTCGGCAAGTATATCCTCTTCTCCGAGATAGGTTACGGGGATACCGGTGATGGTGCTTTCGATATCCACGTTTTCGACGTTATTTACGTAGACCCAAAGAAAGACGGATATAAGGCAGGATATAGTGATAAGGAACCACTTGCTCGATGTAAGTTTATTGATTGTTTTCCTTGCCATTTTTCTTCCCCTTGATCTTCTGCGCTATTTTGAGTCTGCTGCTTCTGCTTCCGGTGCTTTCTTCGTCCTCCGGCATAAGCTCGTTTCTGAGTATCTTCTCAAAGGTATCATGAGCCAGATGGCGCTTGAGCATACCGTCCACGGCTACGGAGATGGAACCGGTTTCTTCGGAAACAACAATGACCACCGCGTCGGAGACCTCGCTCATGCCGATGCCCGCTCTGTGACGGGTACCCAGCTCCTTGCTGATGTTGGGGTTGGAGGAATTGGGAAGAATGCAGCCAGCTGCGGCTATTCTTCCGTCCCTGATGATAACGGCGCCGTCATGGAGGGGAGTATTGGGAAAGAATATATTCTTCAGCATCTCCGCATTCAGGTCTGCATTGACGGTAGTACCGGTTTTGAGGGTATCGTCCAGCTTTATCTCGCGCTCGAAAATGATAAGCGCGCCGGTACGGCCACGGGACATATCCTCGCAGGCGGAAATGGTCTCGTTGATGGCAAGCTCCATTTCCCGGGAAACCTCCGCCTTGCTGAAAATATTCATAAAGGCGCTGCTGCCCACTCGCTCCAGAAGCTTTCTAAGCTCCGGCTGGAACAGAACCACCAGCACCAGTACGCCGAATTCCATGGTCTTGCCCAGCAGGAACTTTATAACGTACAGGTCAAGCACGGTGGCAAGACCCATTACCACGAAGAGAATGATAATGCCACGCATAACGCGCATGGTTCCGCTCTTGGTAATGAACTTGACGCCCTTATATATCAGGAAAGCAACAATGGCCATGTCCAATATATCTGTGATACGCAGGTTGCGCAGGTAATTATTCCATATTGTGTCAAATATACCGCCCATAGCCCTCACCTCCGATCGGTATTATGCAAATCGCAATGTCGGCAATATATCAAACTATATTATATATTAAAATCTTCCTCTTGACAACACAATTTGAAAATTATTTACATTCGTTTTGTGCCCGTTTTGAACTTTTTGCGTGGACAAATGCTGACCTGTCCGATATAATAAATTATAAACATAAACTCGAGGTTAAAGAGGAGGTTATTCCACAATGTATGAATTCAGACCCGCAACCGAGCGTATTCTTCGCATGAAGGAAAAGGTACGTGACCGCGTTATCGACCTTGATTCCGAGCGTATGACCCTCATCACCGAAGCATATAAGATGTACGACGATGTAGTCCCCATGATCCAGCGCTCTCTGGCCTGCAAGTACCTTATCGAAAACATGAGCACCAAGGTATTTGACGATGAGATAATCGTCGGTGCAAAGGGCCCCAACTTCTTCACCTCTCCCCAGTACCCCGAATGGGGCAACATCAGCGACTGGGTCATCGGCGCTATCGACAGCGGCGAATGGGAGCTGCGGGACGGCGTTTATTACAGCCCCGCAAGCGACGACTTGAAGCAGCGCATGACCGTGGAGGACTATGAGGCAGTCAAGGCCAACATGGACTTTTGGGCAAAGCGCAAGATAGGCCGCGTTGCCGACGCGTGGCAGCCCGCTCACCACGAGGAACTCAAGCGTCTTAACGTTTCCAGCTACGTTGACGGCGGCATGGGTCTTATCAGCCTGCCCGAGGGTCACCTTATCGCCGGCTATGACAAGGTCATCTTCAAGGGCTACAAGGCTATCCGCGCTCAGGCGGAGATATGGCTGGATTCCCATTACGGCGACCTCATGGGTGAGAACGTGAACAAATGGCTGTTCTACACCGCCGCCATCAATTATCTCGACGCAGCCAAGACCCTCTGCCTGCGCTTCTCTGCCGAATGCGCCCGTCAGGCTGCGGAATGCACCGACGCAAAGCGCAAGGCTGAGCTTGAAAAGATGGCCAACGGTCTTGAGTGGATCTCCGAAAATCCCGCCCGCACCTTCTGGGAGGCCTGCCAGGCTGTCATGATGTATCAGCTGCTGCTGCACATGGACAGCGTCATTCCCTCCCCCGCGCTGGGTCGCTTCGACCAGTACACATGGCCGCTGCTGGAAAAGGATCTGGCCGCGGGTACCATCACCATGGACGAGGCTCAGGAGATAGTGGACGCCTTCTTCCTCAAGGCTAACTGCTTCTATTCCGGCGGCCCCGCCAAGCTGGTAAGCACCACCGGCATCGGCAATACCTATCAGCACACCACCATCGGCGGTGTTGACCCCAAGACCGGTGAAAACGCCGAGAACCCCGTAACCTACATGGTTCTTGAGACCGTAGGCCGCCTGCAGCTCCACGATCCCACCATCTCCCTGCGTATAAACAAGAACACCTCCGACAAGCTTTGGGGTCTTGCCCTGCAGACCTCCCGCATGGTGGGCGGTCTCCCCCTGTACCAGAACGACGAGGTAATTATCCCCTCTCTTATGAAGGAGCTTGACTTCGAGCTGGAGGACGCAAGAAACTACGGTATCATCGGCTGTCAGGAAATCGTCGGCTGCGGCTGCGATTATCCCGCCCCCAACGGCGAGCATCCTCCCCACGCTTCCGTATGGTGGGGCTCCATTTTCGACATGGCTATCAACGACGGAAGGAACCCCTTCAACGGCGAACAATCCAGCGTACATACCGGCTTCCTTTATGACATGACCTGCATCGAGGAAGTCCGCGACGCGGTTAAGAAGATGGGCACCCACGTTATGAAGATGTTCATCTCCACCAACAACTACGCAGAGTACCTTTCCTCTTACTACGCTCCCCAGACCGCCCTTTCCATCACCGTAACCGGCTGCATGGAATCCGGCAGAGACCTTGTTCAGGGCGGCGCCAAGTACAATTCCTATGGCGGCACCGCTACCGGCCTTGCCACCCTCGCCGATTCGCTTACCACCATCAAGTATATGTGCTTCGACAAGAAGCTTTGCACCACCCGCCAGCTTTATGACGCAGTCATGGCAAACTGGGAGGGCCATGAGGAGCTGCGCCAGCGCATACTCAATGAGGTTCCCCACTACGGCAACGGCGACCCCTACGCAGACATGGAGTTGAAATGGTGCGCCGACCTCTATTACGAGATATGCAACCAGATGTACTCCACCCGTTCCAAGAAGTACAAGGCCGGCCTTTACGGTGCTTCCGACCACGTGGCTCAGGGCTACATCACATGGGCCACTCCCGACGGACGCAAGACCGGCGAGCCTCTTGCCGACGCAATGAGCCCCGCTCAGGGACGCGACGTAAACGGTCCCACCGCCGTATTTGAGTCCACCGGCGTATTCGACCATCATCACTACATGGGCGGCATTGCGCTGAATATGCGTATGCACCCCAGTGTTCTCGCTACCGACGACGGTATCGAAAAGCTACGCGACATGACCAAGACCTATTTCGAAGAAGGCGGTCTTGAGGTACAGTACAACGTTGTCGATACGGAAACTCTCCGCGCCGCTCAGCAAACGCCCGAGAATTACCGCGACCTTGTTGTAAGAATAGCGGGCTACTCCGCCTACTTTGTTGAAATGGGCACAGACCTGCAAAACGACATCATCGCAAGAAACGAAAACAGAATTTAACCGTAAACTCTCCGGAAAAGCAGCTTCCGGAGAGTTTTTTATTATTTTTATCAAATAATGAAAATGAGGTCATGGTCAATTCAATTCCATCGTGGTATAATCCCCGAGCTTTAACAACATGATAAGGAGAACCATAATGACTAACTTTGCAGACATTTCCAACAATGAAGAGGCTCTCAATGCCATTACCACCCTCGAGAATGAGCTTTCCGCCAAGCTGGGAAAGGATGTTGCCGTAGTGGCATACAGCCCCGTAAAGTACGCTTCTCTGGATAACGACGAGGCTTCCCTGGCCAAGATCACCGAACTGGAGCAGGATATCTCCAGGAAGACCGGCAAGGACGTAGTCCTCGTAGCCTTCACCATCTGATAAGAACCGAAAAACACGGAACCGACGGACTTCAAAGCTCCGCCGGTTCCGTGTTTTTCGCCGCAATATTGCGCGCTATGTAACCGAATCCGTTTGAGCGGGCATAAATTAAGTTCTTGATTATTTCAGGTAAACACTGTATACTACCGATGGGAATAGAAAAAACATGTTTATTTTGGGGAGAGATTTTATGAGCAATAATACACCCAAGCGCCGCAAGCGCTGGGGCGACCGTCCCGACGGACGCCGACTGCGTTCTCTCAACGCATTCACCTCCTTTATCCCCTTCATTATGAAGGACAGAAACGACGCAACCAACTTTTTCTCCGACAGCATTGACATTTCCGCCGCAGACGCCTATCTTCGCAAGAAGCGCGAAGAGGGTCTCAAGGGTGTCGGTATGCTCCACCTGTTTCTCGCCGCCTATGTGCGTTGCGTAGCCCAGTTTCCGGGTATCAACCGCTTTGTGGCCGGTCAGCGCATATATGCCCGCAACGACATCGTTGTCGCCATGGCGGTAAAGCGCCATCTTGCTCTCAACGCCAGCGAAACCACCATAAAGGTGAAATTTGAGCCCACGGATAAGCTGGAGGATATTTTCCGCAAGATGAATGAGAAGATAAACGAAGGCAAGGACGAAGAGGAAGGCAACGACGTAGATAAGGTCGTTGACGTATTCAGCAAGTTCCCCCGCCCCATTTTCCGATGGGCGGTAAAGCTGCTCTACTGGCTGGACTATCACGGTTGGCTGCCCAAGTTCCTGCTGGACGTCAGCCCCTTCCATGCATCTTTCTTCATCACCGACCTTGGCTCTCTCGGCATTCCGCCCATCTATCACCATATCTATAACTTCGGCACCGTGCCTGCTTTCCTCTCCTTCGGCGCAAAGCACAAGCAGAGCTATACAAAGCCTGACGGTACCACTGAGGATCGCCGCTACATAGACTACAAGGTCGTAACCGACGAGCGCATTTGCGACGGACATTACTACGCCACCGCCTTCAAACACATGAAGCACTACCTGCGTAATCCTCACCTGCTTGACGAACCTGTAAGCGTGGTGGAGGACGTGGACTAAGCCGCCAGACCCGTTTCGACTTGATTTTTGATTTTATTATGCTAAAATATACAGCAGGGTTCTCCCCTGCTGTATATACGCGGGTATAGTTCATCGGTAGAACGCGAGCTTCCCAAGCTCGATAGGAGGGTTCGACTCCCTTTACCCGCTCCATGAAAAAAGCACTTGCTTTCGCAAGTGCTTTTTTCAACTAAATTCATCTTTTTGGGTACAGCGAAATCACAGCAGCCATTCACCGCAGTGCGGGCAATATTTCACCCACAAAGGCCCCAAGCCCTTTCCACAGGTCGGGCAGCGCCAGAACTTGACCTGCACTACTGCACACACGATCATGACCGCAATGGCAGCAAGCCCAAATCCAGCGATATGCGTCATCGCCATAAGCAGCATAAGAACAACAAAAACGACAGCCAACAATACACTAACCACTCTTGTTCTATCAAGATCCATAAACACTACCTCCTCATTTCCGTGCCTATATAGTTATATTTTATCACATTTTATCAAGTATTTCAACAAGTGCTGCAGTTCATTAAATATGCAGCATACTTTTATGCATTGAAATAATTTGCCTTTGAGTATATAATACATTCAAACACCAAAGGAGCTGACGCACGCATATGTTAAACAACATCGAAGCTGCCATACTGCTTTTTCTCCAGCAGCTCAGAAACCCTGTAACCGACCCGATAATGACCGTCTTTTCCGTTCTCGGCAACGTGGGGCTTATATGGATAATCGTTGCAGTGATACTGCTTATACGCAAAAAGACCCGCCGCCACGGAATACAGCTGGCGTTGTGCCTTATTGCCTCGCTGATAATCAACAATCTGATCTTGAAAAATCTTGTGGCGCGACCTCGTCCGTTCACGGAAATTGAGGGACTGACGGTGATGCTCTCCTCCCACCTTGCCGACGCAGGTTCATGGTCTTTCCCCTCCGGTCACGCAGGCAGCAGCTTTGCGGCGGCATGGTCCATCAACTGCAGCTTCGGCAAGAAAGGCCGCTGGGCATGGATCGTTGCTGCGCTGATAGCCTTCTCCCGCAGCTACATCGGCGTGCATTATCTTTCCGACATAATCTGCGGCGCACTGTTCGGCACTATCGCCGCCATATTCGCTATAATGCTGTGGCGCAAGCTCATGCCCGCAGCTGAAAAACTGAATATCATATGACAAAACAGCGTGTGGAAAACCACACGCTGTTTCATTTTACATATCGGAGAACATATCCTTTTTGGACAGCTCCGCGTAAAGACCGCCGGACTCTATCAGCTGCTCATGATTTCCGCTTTCGGCGATAAGGCCGTTCTCAAGAACGTAAATGGTATCGCAGCTGCGGATAGTAGACAGGCGGTGGGCTATAAATATGCAGGTACGGTCACGACTGATGTTGCCTATGGCCCGCTGCAGGGTTTCCTCGGTATGGGAGTCGATATGGGCGGTAGCCTCGTCAAGCACCAGCACCGAGGGGTCACCCGCCATGGCCCGGGCAAAGGACAGCAGCTGACGCTCGCCGGTTGAGAAATTCACACCCTGCTCGTAGACCCTGTTATTAAGGTCACCGGGCAGACTTAGGAACTCGCCGGTCTGGGCAGTGGTCAGCGCGGCGCAGAGCCGTTCATCGCTGAGCCCCGCGTGCATATCTATGTTCTCACGCACGCTGCCGGTAAACAGGAAGATATCCTGCAGAACCACGGCGCAGCTTTGCCGCAGGTCACGAAGCCGCCAATCGTTGATATTCACGCCGTCTATGAGTATCTCACCCTTTTGGGGCGTGTAATACCGGCTGATAAGGGAAATAATCGTACTTTTTCCCGCGCCTGTAGCGCCCACGAATGCGGCCTTCTGCCCCGCCTTGATATGAAAGCTTACGCCCTTGAGCACCCACTCGCCGGGGTTATAGGCAAACCATACGTCACGGAACTCGATATCACCGATGACTCGGCCGCCCTTTTCGCCCTCTTTCAGTTCCTCAACGTCCTCGGTATTTAGCACCTCGTTTATTCGGTCAAGGGAAACAAAGGTGGACTGAATGGTGGTGTACTTATCCGCAAGGTCGTTTATGGGCGCGAAGAACTTGCTGACGTAGGTGGTGAATGCGTAGAGCACGCCCACTTCAAGGACGCCGCCCGCGATCCTGTTATAGGAAAAAGCTATGAGCAGCGCGATAACAAGGTTATTTATGACCTCCATGGAGGGGCGCAGAATGGTCATAAAGAACATGTGCATGATATTCGCCTTGAACAGCTCATTGTTATTCTCGCCGAATTCACCCTCCTTGTCCTTTTCGCATGAAAACGCGTGAATTGTGCGCATACCGCTGATGGTCTCGGCGATAAAGCCGTTCATTCTGCCGGTGAGGGATTTAATAAGCTTATGGTTCTCCTTGACCTTTTTCTTGATGGAGAACACAATGGCGGAGATAAGGGGTATGCCCAAAAAGGCTATCAGCGCCAGCTTTACGTCAACGGCGAACATGAATATAACGATACCCACCAGCAGGAAAACGTCCTTGAACAGGCTGATGAACACGTCGGAGTAGAACTCGCTTATGGTCTCAACGTCGTTGGTGGAGCGGGTTATAAGTCTGCCGGTGCCGTTCTTATCCAGCTCACGAATGGACATGTGCAGTATCTTGTCGAATACGGCAGAGCGCATTTTGCAGAGAATACCCTGGGACACCTTTGCGATAAGCCTGCTCTCGTACACGTTGCAGGCAGCGCCCAGCGCCAGCAGCAGGAAATATATTATGGCTATGCCGGTAACGGAATAAATGCCGTGCTGCTCTGCGCCGTGGGTAAGAAAATCGTCGATTATAACGGCGGTAAGCAGCGGGTTTACCAGCTCCGCCACATTGGCGATTATAACGCTCAGACCGCAGAGAACGAACTTGCCCTTATAGGGCAGCATCCACTGGATAAGGCCGCGGATTCCGCTTTTACTCTTCTCAGTCATCGCATTCCACCTCCGCCTGTTCAGCATAAGCGGCGGCATATCTGCCGTTGAGCGCGCAAAGCTCCTCATGGGTTCCCCGCTCGATTATTCTGCCGTTTTCCATGTAAACGATAAGGTCGCAGTCCACAAGAGCGGAAAGGCGGTGGCTTACGACGATGGAAGTCCTCCCTTTCAGCACTCTCTGCAGATTTGCGGTTATCTTCTTCTCGGTAAGGTTATCCACCGCGGAAAGGGTGTCGTCCAATAGCAGCAGCTGCGGGTCACGCACCAGCGCGCGGGCCAGCGAAATTCGCTGCTTCTGTCCGCCGCTGAGCCTTGTGCCACGCTCACCGACGGCGGTTTCGTAGCCCTTGGAGAAATCCATGATATCCGCCGCGATCTCCGCAAGCTCCGCAGCGCGCTTCACCTGCTCGTCATTTTTGCCGGAGTAGAAGGAAATATTGTTGCTGACGGTATCGGAGAACAGGAAGCCGTCCTGAGCCACGTAGCCCACGCCGCTTCTTATATCCGCCGCGGGTATATCGCAGATATCCTTTCCGTCTATGAAAATGCTGCCCCGGGGCGCATTGTAGAATTTCAGCAGCAGGCTGAGAATGGTTGTCTTGCCGGAGCCGGTGGTACCGGCTATGCCCAGCGTCTGTCCCTTTTTCAGGGTAAGGCTCACGTCCCGAAGCGCCGTCTGTTCCGAGCCGGGATAGCTGAAGGTAAGGTTGCGCAGCTCAATATCGCCCGTCACCGTTTCCGTTGCCACAAATTCGCCCGCGGGCACCGAGGGCTCGTCCATAATGGACTTGACTCGCTTATAGCTCGCCATTCCTCGCTGGACATTATTGATAATTCTGCCGAGCTGGACAACGGGTGTCTGCACCAGCGCAAGGTAGCTGAGGAATGCCGCGAGGCTGCCCACGGTTATCTGCCCGGACATCACAAGTCGGCTGCCGTAGATTATGCTGATAAGGTAGCTCAGGCCGAAAATCACCGTAACGGAGGGATTTATCAGCGAGGAGGCGCTCACCAGCTTCACATTGGCGTCACGGACGGCATCGGATATTACGTCAAACTCACCGTGGCGTTCCTCCTCACGGGAAAAGGTTTTTATGACCTTGATACCCATAATGGACTCGTTTACAAAGCCTGAGATATCGGACAGCAGCTGCTGCACGCGGGAAGAACGTCTGCGCACCAGCTTACCAAGGAAAACAAGGCAGCACACCGCCACGGGCACCGGCAGCAGGGCGAAAAGTGTCAGGCGCGGGTCAACCTCGTCCGCCATAGAAACGATGGACAGCAGCGCCGTAAGGCTGGCGTTCACGCCTATGGCAAGAACCGAGCCGAAGGCCTGACGGACAGCGCCGGTGTCGCTGACCATATATGTAAGCAGCTCGCCGGAGCGTCTGCACTCGAAAAACTCCGAGGGGAAAGACTGCAGCTTGGCAAAAAGCGTGGTTCTCAGATAGCGTTCAAGGCGTCTGCCGTTGCCGATAACGCATGTTCGCCATATAAAAACGGCGCAGAAAACTCCCACGGCCAGCAAAAACATCTTCAATGCCACCGCGTAAATATCCTCTTTCGCGGTGCTTTCTATATCCGCCAGCAGATCTATCGCATCGCCCAAAGTGTCCGGAATAATTGTTTTTATGCGGACGCTTATGAACAGGAACAGCATACCGGGGATATACCACCAGCCGTATTTTTTCAGAAAGGGCTTCAGCATATCTCTCGCTCCATTAACGCAAAATATAATCTTTTTCAACCTATATTGATGTTATTATAGCACACTTTCCTCTTTTGGGCACTACAATATCAAAAAATGCTTATGGAAACAGCTCCATAAGCATTTTTATTTATCATTCGTCGGCATTGTCGTCTATGACATCCTCCGGATCCTCGCAAACGGGATATGCCGCCCGATCCCACGAATATCGGCTTTCTATATCACTGTCAAGCAGGAATTCCACACCCTCGCCGCTTACATCGGCAGTGTAAAGGTCAAGATGATAAAGACGGCCGCGGATATTCACAATATTCCAGAAATGCTTTGTGTCATTGAGCCATCCTTCCACAACGTAGGAGTCTATACCCGCCGAGTTGCACAGAAGCTTGGCCGCCATGGCGTAGCCCTCGCTGTTTGCTTTTCGGCTGCCAAGCAGCGCTTCATAAGCGTAGCCGCTGCCGTCAGTTTCGTTGGGAGTGCAGCGATTGAGTATCGTGCGGCAAATATGGTTCAAATCGCCGTAGTTGGAAATGGTTATCGTCTCGCGGGTATAATCGTACAGTGCGGTATACATTTCCTCCATTTTTTCCCTGCTGTAGGGGTAGTCCAGTTCTATCTCCGTTATCTCCTGAATGGTATTATCCGGGGCGGCATAGGAATTTACCGTCACCTCAGGGCAGGCAGGTATGCGCATGGGGTTTGCGCGATAGATGGCCTTGACGAAATTGTTTATCCTGTCTTCGTTTACGTCCGTGGACACCTGCATTACCGCCAGAGAGTCGTCATAATTTTCCACCGCGGCACTCAGCAGTTCCTGCAGCTCGGTTCCGGAGCGTATGGTCACCACACCCGCGATTTCCTCGGGAGTACGTCTGTAGGTTATATAAACCTCTATCTCGTAATAGGAAACTATAAGGTTTACGCTGTGGGTTATGTAGTCAACGGCGTAAATGCCCATGGGCTCCTCGCGGGTGACTTCGAAGCAGGCCTTGGATATATCGTCCTCCGGGTCACCCTTGTACTTCTCCGTGCGTATTTTGCCGTACTCAGCCGCGCTGTTGATAAGGTTCATCAGCGCCGTTTTCATGCCGCGGTAGTTTTTGACCTCCTGCACTGAGGACTCGTCCTTGATCTCAAAGTAATCGTCAACGTAGACTTCCTCGCTGCGGTACACCTTGTCAAACATGGAATTGCAGCCGGAAAGGAGCAGTGCAAGCACGCAGCCGACTGCAACGAGTCTTATTCTGTTTTTCATCTGCACCACCCTTTCCTTTAGATTTATTTAAAATATGCTCATCTGCTCTTCGCCGCTGTCCTCGGGCTTAAGCAGCGCACCTGCAGCGGGCAGACTTCTCACACGGTAGCGGGATACGTTCTTTATGGAGGTCTCATCCAGCCACATTGCGCCCCGCAGCTTGTACTTGGTCTTGAGGGTCATTACAGCTACACCCTGAGAATCTCTGGTTGCCTTGGGGGCCAGCTGGGCGGAATTGAATATAAGCGCTCTGCCCTCGGTGGAGAACATGGCTATCTCCTTTTCGCCGGTGACCGGGATTATAGTCTTAAGAGGCGACTTATCGGAATAAGCGCCGGTGAGCTTTTTACGGTTGGTTTTTGTGGCGTAGGAGGCCAGGGATACGCGGGCGACCTTGCCGTTTTCGAAGAAGAAGAGGATATTGCCGGTATAATCGCCGGGCTGCATGATATAAACGGCGTTCTCGCCCTCGTCCATCTGCAGCTTTGCCGGCAGGAATGCACCCAGCGCGGAGGCCTTGGTATCCTCGAACTCGGAAACGCGGGACTTATATACCTGACACTTGTCGGTGAATACCAGCAGTTCGGTATTGTTTGTAGTTTCGAAGCTGATGAAGGCGCCGTCCTCTTCCTTGTACTTCTGTTCGCTGTTCATGCGCAGGGACTGGGGCGTTATCTTCTTGAAGTATCCGTGGCGGGACATGAACACGGTAACGGGATAATCCGCCACCTCTTCAACGACCTGCATCTCCTCTGCAACCTCATGCTCAAAGATAATGTCGGTCTTTCGGGGCTGGCCGTACTTCTTTATGACGCTCTGCAGTTCTTCGATGATTATCTTCTTTATTCTGCTCTTGTTCTTGGTGATATCCTCAAGGTCGGCTATTTCCTTTTCCAGACTGTCGGTTTCCTCCACACGCTTGAGGATATACTCACGGTTAATGTTGCGCAGCTTTATCTCCGCCACGTACTCCGCCTGTATCTCGTCGATGCCGAAGCCTATCATCAGGTTGGGGATAACGTCGGCCTCCAGCTCGGTCTCGCGGATTATGCGGATAGCCTTGTCGATATCCAGCAGTATCTTGCCAAGACCCTTGAGCAGATGCAGCTTTTCCTTCTTGCGGGTCAGTTCGTAGTATACGCGTCTGCGTACGGACTCGATTCGCCAGGCGCTCCACTCGTCCAGTATCTCGCGCACACCCATTACGCGGGGCATGCCTGCGATAAGGATATTGAAATTGCAGGAGAAGGAGTCCATGAGGGGGGTCATCTTGAAAAGCTTCTGCATGAGCTTTTCGGGGTCGGTGCCGCGCTTCAGGTCGATGGCCAGCTTAAGACCGCTAAGGTCGGTCTCGTCACGCATATCGGTGATTTCCTTGACCTTGCCGTTCTTGATAAGCTCGGCAACCTTGTCGATAATGGCCTCTGCGGTGGTGGTATAAGGTATCTGACGGATCTCAATAAGGTTCTGATCCTTGATATACTCCCACTTGGCGCGCACCTTGAAGCTGCCGCGGCCTGTTTCATAGACCTGCTCCATAGCCTCACGGTTGAATATCAGCTCGCCGCCGGTGGGGAAATCGGGAGCCTTGAGGGTCTCAAAAAGGTCGCACTGAGAGTCCTTCATGAACTCTATGGTGGTGCGGCATACTTCCTCCAGGTTAAAGCCGCATATCATGCTTGCCATACCTACGGCGATACCCTGATTGGAGGACACAAGGATATTGGGGAAAGTGGTGGGCAGCAACTGGGGTTCCTTCATGCTGCCATCGTAGTTATCCATAAAGTCCACGGTATCGTGGTCGATATCCTTGAATATCTCCGCGCACACAGGCGAGAGCTTTGCCTCGGTATAACGGGAGGCTGCGTAGGCCATGTCGCGGGAATATACCTTACCGAAGCTGCCCTTGGAGTCTACGAAAGGCACCAGCAGCGCTTCGTGACCCTTTGAAAGACGCACCATGGTTTCATAGATAGCCGCGTCACCGTGGGGGTTAAGACGCATGGTCTGACCGACAATATTGGCAGACTTGGTGCGGCTGCCGTTGAGCAGACCCATCTTGTACATGGTGTAGAGCAGCTTGCGGTGGGAGGGCTTGAAGCCGTCTATTTCGGGAATGGCTCGGGACACGATAACGCTCATTGCGTAGGGCATATAGTTGGTTTCCAGCGTATCGGTTATCGCCTGCTCCAGCACCTCGGCGCGCAGCCCCTCCACATTGGAGGCGTCTACCTTGGGTGCGCTGTTAACTTCCTTCTTCTTTCTTGCCATCAAAATCTTCCTTTTTTAATTGAGAATTGAAAATTGAGAATTGAGAATTATTTGGTCAGGCAATTATCTTTCAGTTGGTGTTCTCATCGCCAAACTCAATATCTCAATCTATTGTTTTCAACCACCCAATTTATACGTTTATAACACAAATCGCTGATCACTCAGTTTTACCATCACCATTTTCGCGAGTGTTCTTAATAATAGCGGTCAGTAAACGGAATAGTTCAACAGCGTCATTATAGATACTTTCATATTGCCCAGCAGATAAATAGTCCGTTTCATGCAGCAACTCCAGCCAATACCGAGTCTCACTGCTTTCTTTAAGTGCTAAACTCATCTTGTATATGAAGTCATTTCTGCTAAAGCCTTGCACTGCTTCTCGCACATTAGCACCAATACTTGTTCCGGCTCTCAAAACCTGCTTCGACATCACATATTCTTTTTTCTCTTCTGTCGAGAATTGATATAATCGAATTATCCTGATTGCGAACTTTTTGCTCTTCAATTCAATTGCATTTTCTCTAAATTCCGCACCCTCATTCTCAATTCTCAATTCTCAATTTTTTACGAGATGTCTGCCAAATCGAGATATTTATAGCCGTTATCGGCGATATGGTCTTTTCTGCCCTGCAGGTTATCGCCCAGCAGCAGGTCGAACATTCTCGCGGTAGCCTCAACGTCGGAGGGCATTACCTTGATAAGGCGGCGGGTTTCGGGGTTCATGGTGGTAAGCCACATCATCTCCGGGTCATTTTCGCCAAGACCCTTGGAGCGGTTGATGGTGTACTTGCTGCTGCCGATCTGCTGCAGTATCTCCGCCTTCTCCTTTTCAGAGTAGGCAAACCATGTCTTATCCTTGCTGTTTATCTCATAAAGAGGAGACTCCGCGATATACACATATCCCTCGGTTATAAGGGTGGGTGCAAGACGGTATATCATGGTAAGGATAAGGGTTCTTATCTGGAAGCCGTCAACGTCGGCGTCGGTACAGATGATTATCTTGTTCCATCGCAGGTTCTCAAGGCTGAAGGCGCTCATATCCTTGGCGTGCTTATTCTGTATCTCAACGCCGCAGCCCAGCACCTTGATAAGGTCTGTGATTATCTCGCTTTTGAATATTCTGTCGTAATCTGCCTTAAGGCAGTTGAGTATCTTGCCGCGGACGGGCATTATGCCCTGAAACTCAGCGTCGCGGCTGGTCTTGACGGAGCCGAGAGCGGAGTCACCCTCAACGATGTATATCTCGCGCCTGGTAACATCCTTGCTGCGGCAGTCAACGAATTTCTGTATGCGGCTGGTGATATCCACGCTGCCTGAAAGCTTCTTTTTCAGGTTAAGACGAGCCTTTTCCGCGTTCTCACGGCTGCGCTTGTTTATAAGCACCTGCTCCGCTATCTTCTCGGCATCCATGTGGTTTTCTATGAAGTATATTTCAAGGCGCTCCTTGAAGAATTCGGTCATCGCGTCCTGAATAAACTTATTGGTGATAGCCTTCTTGGTCTGGTTCTCATAGGAGGTGCGGTTGGAGAAGCAGTTGGTAACAAGAACAAGGCAGTCCTGAATATCCACAAAGGTTATCTTGCTCTCGTTCTTCTGATACTTGTTCTGCGACTTCAGGTAAGCGTCCACAGCGGAGACAAACGCGCTTCTTACCGCCTTATCGGGCGCGCCGCCATGCTCCAGCCAGGAGGAATTGTGGTAGTATTCTATCTTATTGACACGGTTGGAGAAGGCCATTGCGGCGGAGATTTTCAACTTATACTCTTCTTTATCATCTCTGTCGCGACCCTTGCGCTCGGCTTCCATGAAGAAAGGCAGGGTCATGGCGTCCTCGCCGCTTATCTCGGCAACGTAGTCCACGATACCGTTCTCATAAAGGAAATCGGTAGTCTCAAACTTTCCGTTCACCTGACGGCGGAAACGGAAGGTAACTCCCTGATTTACAACAGCCTGACGCTTGAGAACGTCGATATAGTACTCGTCGGGGATATTGATATCGGTAAAGACCTCGATATCGGGCTTCCAGCGGGTAAGGGTGCCGGTGCGCTTGCCCTTTTCCTCAACGGCGGTAAGGCCGCCCACGTTTTCACCCTTTTCGAAGTGGAGGCTGTACTTCTTGCCGTCACGCCATACGGTTACGTCCATGTACTCGGAGGAATACTGGGTGGCGCAGGCGCCGAGACCGTTAAGGCCGAGAGAGTATTCATAGTTCTCTCCCTCCTTGTTGTCATACTTGCCGCCTGCGTAAAGTTCGCAGTAAACCAGCTCCCAGTTATAGCGCTCTTCAACAGGGTTATAATCCAGCGGGCAGCCGCGGCCGAAGTCCTCCACCTCGACGGAATTATCCTCGTAGGCGGTGAGAACAATCATCTTGCCGTGACCCTCGCGAGCCTCGTCTATGGAGTTGGAAAGTATTTCAAATACAGCATGCTGGCAGCCCTCAAGGCCGTCGGAGCCAAAGATGACGCCGGGACGCAGGCGGACTCTGTCCGCGCCTCTGAGCAGGGATATACTGTCGTTACCGTAGTTTTCGGAACCCTTTTTCATGAGCTTCCTCCGTTTGAATGTTTGGTATGCAAATCACAAAATATAGTATGCCGCATATCGTGCGGCGTACATCATAGGCATTTAATGCCATCTTTAAATTTATCACAACCATAAGCATAAATCAAGCAAAAATGGCCGTCGGATAATATCCGACAGCCATTATTTTCACACTGCTGCAACATCGTGGCCGATGCGCTGGGTTATATAACCCGGAACCTCGCTTTTGTCTATGCCCAGGGCCACGGCAAACTCACCGAAAAGCATATCCTCGGCGCGCTTCATATAGCGCTCGTCCATAGCGCCGAACTTTTTCTTCTGCTGGGCGCAAAGACGGCGTTTATCATAAGTGGACAAAAGCAGTTCAATAAGCTTGGAGCAGTCATAAAGCTTGATGATACCCTCGTAATGCTCCGAAAGCTGACGCAGCACCTTATTGTGATACGCCTCGGCGTGAACATCGGGTATGGTATCGATAAGCCTTTCTGCCTCTTCCCTGCTTATGACGGGCCGCATGGGTATTTTGCCGTTATCAACCGGCGTGGAGACGGAGCAGGTCTGGTAGATGGGCTTGAGCACATAAAACTGCGTTTCGCCTTCCTTGGGCAGGCTGCGCAGCTCGACAGCTTCCACACGGCAAACGCCCATGCTGCCGTATACTATCAAATCACCTATCGCGAAAATGCTACCACCTCCCGTTCCGCAAAAATAAAACGCAGCAAAAAAATGCAGTTCTGACAACTGGACTTACATTCGTCAGAACTGCACGCTGCATACTTATTTTACCACTTTTTGAGAATTTTGCAAGTATCTTGCATCATTTTGTATTATCTTTGTATTTTTTGAACAAAAGAGTCAGTATATCGCGGCGGGTAATTATGCCAATAAAAGAGTCCATATCGTCAATTACCGGCACGTAATTCTGGTTCAGCGCCCGCTCAAAAAGTTCCTCTACCGGCTGGGCTATTCTCACCGGAGGGTTGCGGTTGGGCTCTACGATATCCCGGATATACACCTCTTCCAAAGAGCGGATATCCGTCTTTTCCGCAGCGGTTTCGGTGTTCTCGCCGCCCACTATGTACCATAGCAGGTCGCCCTCCTTTATGGTGCTGTAATACTTGCCCTCGCGGGTTATGACGGGTATTGCCGTATATCCATGGCGGCACATCTTTTCAAGAGCCTGCCGCACCGTAAAATCATCGTACAGGTATTCTACTTCAACCTTCGGCTTCAAAAACATTGCAATATTCATGGCGCGCCTCCATTCTGTTTACATTCTACCATATACTATGAGGCAAATCATTAACAAAATGAAAAATGTCCCTCCGCCATGTCCAAAGCACTACTTACACCGAAGAATTCAATCAGCTGTGTATACTGCGCTCCGAAATGTCAAAGGGACTTTTTTCCTTGAAGCTACAACATTTTCGTTATAACTTCATCAGATGCATTATTTTTTGAATTATCGCGTATCTTCCACACCGACACGGGAATAAATTCCCGCCGCATCGTGGCCTTTCTCCCGCAGCATGCGCCGCGAAAACCGGCCTCATCCCGATGCGTTCTCTCCTGCATCTGGCTTTATTATGTCCGCGCTGCAGGAGAATACACAGGAAATTTTTCACATTGAAGTTTAAACGGGACAGGTAGTGAATAGAATATCATATACCAATGAAACGGAAGTGATTTCAATTAACTCAAAACGTATGTCACGCTTATCGGTCAAGGATCTTGCCAAGCTGACCCGCCAGCTTCGGGAGGTCAGCTGCGAACTGCACTGCGCTTACGCCGCCTTCAACGCCGCCGTGGAGGACGACCTCATATATTCCAGCATATATGAGATCAATATGCTCCGCTCCCGCCACACCTACCTGCTGCGGCGGATAAAGCAGCTGCAGGCATCTCCTGCCGATGAAAGGAAAGAACAATGGATATCATCATCAGCGCAGGCGCAGCCATCGCCGGAATAATTCTTCTCATAATCATCGTCCGCGTTTTCATCGCGCCCATAAGGATGATCCTGAAGCTCTGCTTCAGCACCCTTCTTGGCTTTGCCGGATTGATCTCTTTGGATCTCTTCGGCGCTTACATAGGCATTACGTTGGGCGTAAATCTTATAAACGCAGTTGTGGTGGGCATTCTCGGGCTTCCCGGACTTGCCCTGCTGCTCCTGCTCAGGTGGCTATGCGGGATATGATCAGCCCAGCAGCTTATCCGCCAGCCGGGGCAGCTCGGTGATGGCGTTTATACGGTACTGAGCCTCTTCCGCCGTACCGAAGCCGTAGGCCGCGTGGACAAAGGGCAGCCCCGCATGGACAGCGCCCTCAAAGTCGCCCTGAGTGTCGCCCACGTATATGGCCTTGTCAAAGCCGCCGCGCTTCACCACAAGGGCAATATTCTCACCCTTTGAAAAACCGTTGTTGCCGAAGCATTCAATGTCGGAGAAATATTTTCCGAGGCCGTGGGCGGCGAAGAAGGTCTCGATATATCCGCTCTGGCAGTTGCTGATAATGCCCAGAGTATACTTTTCACCAAGCGCCGTCAGTGTTTCTTCCAGTTGAGGGAAAAGCGTGCCGCCGGTTTCGGCGAGCACCTCATGCTCCATCTCGGCGCACTCGTCAATGAGTGCGGTCTGTTCCTCCACGGTATGTTCCGGAAAAAGTGTGGCGGCTATAACGTCCATCTGCTTGCCCATCAGGCTGTGTATTTTTTCAACGGTCAGCTCCGGTGCCATGCCGTGCTTTTCAAGAACAACATTCCATGCCCTGCACACGCCTACAGCGGAATCCCACAGAGTTCCGTCAAGGTCGAACAATACAGCTTTCTTCATATTTCCTCCTTTTTGAGAAATGGGTTTTGCCTTTGCGCAAAACCCATTTTCCTCATTCTATCGTGCCGCCGCCCAGCAGTACCTCGCCGTCATAGAAAACAGCCGCCTGCCCTGCCGAGGGCACTTTTATCTCTTCGTCGAATATTATGTGCAGTCCGCCCTCTTCGGGGACAAGCTGTGCCGGGTAACTGAGCTTGGAATAGCGCACCTTTACATCGGCGCGGAAAGGCTCCGCCGCAGGTGGCATGGAAACCCAGTTCACGTCCTTTATGCGTATATCCCGAACCTGCATTTTGTCAAGGTCGGAGAGCACTATCTCGTTCTTCTTCGGGTCAATGCGGGAAACGAAAATCCTTCGTCCTGCCGCAACGCCAAGACCGCGCCGCTGACCTACGGTGTAATACTCAATGCCCTTATGCTGCCCCAGCACCTTTCCCTCTTCGTCCACAAAATTACCAGGCCCCGAAACGTAACCACGGGAACCAATATACCTGCCGTGGTCGTTATCGGGAATGAAGCATATCTCCATACTGTCCGACTTATCAGCCACGGGAATGCCCGCCTGAGCCGCCATTTGGCGGACGGTTTCCTTTTCAAACTGAGCCAGCGGAAAAATCACACGGGAGAGTATATCCTGAGTAAGGCCGCAGAGCATATAGCTCTGGTCCTTGCTGCTGTCGGCACGGATAAGGCGGTATCTGCCGTCGGCCTCATCATAGGCCACACGGGCGTAATGACCCGTCGCAATATACTCCGCGCCTATTCTGTCGGCCACGCGAATAAGATTGGGAAACTTCACCGTGGGGTTGCACATAACGCAGGGATTGGGCGTCCTGCCGTTGAGGTAAGCCTCAGTAAATGGCGCACAGACCTTTTCTTCCAACTCCCCGCGGATATCCACCACCTCGAAGCCTATTCTCAGCTGCTCCGCCACTGCCCTCGCTTCGTCGGGCGGGGTAACGCCTATATCGAGGAACACTCCGTATACCTCGTAGCCCTCGTCGCGGAGAATACTTGCCGCCAGTGCGGAATCCACTCCGCCGGAAAGTCCCAGAACAACTTTACTCATGCTGTCCACCCTTTTCAAGATAAACCATCAGCGCCGCTATATCCGCAGGGCTTACGCCGGAGATGCGGGAAGCCTGTCCGAAGTTGGCGGGGCGCACCTTGGTAAGCTTCTGTCTTGCCTCGGTACGGACGCCGTGAATGGACATGAAGTCGATATTATCGGGAATACGCTTATTTTCAAGGCGCTTGAATTCCTCTGCCTGCTTAAGCTGACGCTTTATATATCCCGCGTACTTTACGGTTATCTCCACCTGCTCCCGGATAACCTTGGGCAGCTCGGGGCGGTTCTTATCAAACTGCGCCAGTTCCTCATAGCCCAGCTCAGGACGGCGGATAAGCTCCGCAATGCAGGCGCCTGAGGGCGGCACAGAGCTGTTCTTGCTTTCAAGGAAAGCACGCAGCTCGGGAGTTGTGGCGATATGGGCGTGCTCGATACGCTCCGCCTCTTTCTCTACGGCGGCATACTTATCCTGCACCCGCTGCCAGCGCTCATTGGAAACAAGTCCGATGCGGTGTCCGATACCGCAAAGGCGGATATCGGCGTTGTCCTGACGGTGGAGCAGTCGGTATTCGCTGCGGGAGGTCATCATACGGTAAGGCTCGTTGGTGCCCTTGGTAACAAGGTCGTCGATAAGGGTGCCGATATAGGCCTGACTGCGGTCAAGTATCATAGGCTCCTCGCCCTTTATCTTCAGTGCCGCGTTGACGCCTGCCACAAAGCCCTGCACAGCAGCCTCCTCATATCCGGAGGAACCGTTGAACTGACCCGCGCCATAAAGGCCGGATATTTTCTTGGTTTCCAGCGTGGGCAGCAGCTCCAGCGGGTCAACGCAGTCGTACTCAATGGCGTAGGCGGGGCGCATCATCTCCGCGTTTTCAAGACCCGGCAGAGTGCGAAGCATCTTCATCTGCACGTCCTCGGGCATGGAAGAAGAGAAGCCCTGAATATACATTTCTTCGGTATCTATACCCATAGGCTCAACGAAAATCTGATGACGCTGCTTCTCCGCGAAGCGTACCACTTTGTCCTCGATGGAGGGGCAGTAGCGCGGGCCAACGCCCTCGATAACGCCGGAGAACAGGGGGCTTCTGTGGAGATTATCCCGGATAATATTATGGGTATTCTCATTTGTATAGGTCAGCCAGCACACGGCACGGTTATCGGGTACGTCCTCCGTTTCAAAGGAAAATGGTACAGGCTCCGCGTCACCGGGCTGCATTTCCATCTTGGAAAAATCTATGCTGCGGGAGTTCACACGGGGCGGCGTGCCGGTTTTGAAGCGGCGCAGCTCAAGACCCATGTTCAGCAGGCTCTCGGTAAGCTTGGTGGCGGCGAACATTCCGTCGGGACCGCCCTCCTGAGTCACCTCTCCGATTATGGTGCGTCCGGCAAGGTATGTGCCGGTGCATATCACAGCGGCTTTCGTGGTATATATAGCGCCGGTGCGGGTTTTCACGTAGGTCACACGACCGTCCTCCGCGCCTATTTCCACAACCTCCGCCTGCTTCAGGCTAAGGCGTTCCTGCTTTTCAAGGGTATGCTTCATCACGTTCTGATAAAGGCGCCTGTCCGCTTGAGCGCGCAGGGAATGAACCGCGGGGCCTTTGCCGCGGTTGAGCATCCGATACTGTATGCAGGCCTTGTCGGCAGCCTTACCCATTTCGCCGCCCAGCGCGTCCAGCTCACGGACAAGGTGACCCTTGCCGGTGCCGCCGATGGCGGGGTTACAGGGCATATTGCCCACGGCGTCAAGGTTGATGGTAAAGCAGATGGTTTCAAGGCCCATTCTCGCCGCCGCAAGGGCAGCCTCTATTCCGGCGTGACCCGCGCCGATAACGGCTACGTCACAGCTTCCGGCATGATAATCCATAAGTAAAAACTCCTTCCCGGAGATAATTATCAAAAATCACAACCATTTTAATAAACCGGCTTGTAAAATGCAATAAAAAACGCTGATTTTGCTTTGAAATGTTGACATTATCGGGCAAAAGTATATAATTTCAATGATACACATTTAAAATAACCAAAGAATGAGATGGTGAAAATAATGCTTAAGAACACTGAAAAGACAATGGATAAAATCGTTGCTCTCTGCAAGAACAGAGGCTTCGTATTCTCCGGCTCCGAAATCTACGGCGGTCTCGCCAACACCTGGGACTACGGCCCCCTCGGCGTTGAGCTGAAGAACAACGTAAAGAAGGCATGGTGGAAGAAGTTCGTTCAGGAGAACCCCTACAACGTAGGTCTTGACGCCGCTATTCTCATGAACCCTCAGGTTTGGGTAGCCTCCGGCCACGTAGCCACCTTCAATGATCCCCTCATCGACTGCAAGTCCTGCAAGTCCCGCCACAGAGCCGACAAGCTGGTTGAGGAATGGAACAAGGAAAACAACGTAACCGACGTTACCGTTGAAGCCATGAACAACGACGAGCTTATGGCATACATTCGCGAGAAGGGCATCACCTGCCCCGACTGCGGCAAGTCCGACTTTACCGATATACGTAAGTTCAACCTTATGTTCAAGACCTTCCAGGGCGTTACCGAAGACTCCGCAGCTACCGTTTATCTGCGTCCCGAGACCGCTCAGGGTATCTTCGTAAACTTCCAGAACGTCCAGCGCACCACCCGCCGCAAGCTCCCCTTCGGCGTTTGCCAGATCGGTAAGAGCTTCAGAAACGAGATCACTCCCGGCAACTTCACCTTCCGTACCCGTGAGTTCGAGCAGATGGAGCTTGAGTTCTTCTGCAAGCCCGGCACCGAGCTTGAGTGGTTCGACTACTGGCGCGCATACTGCCACGAGTGGCTCAAGAGCCTGAATATGCAGCCCGAGAACATTCGTCTGCGTGACCACGAGCAGGCCGAGCTGAGCCACTATTCCAACGCCACCACCGACTTCGAGTTCATGTTCCCCTTCGGCTGGGGCGAGCTTTGGGGCGTTGCTTCCCGTACCAACTTCGACCTGACCGCACATCAAACCACCTCCGGCAAGGATCAGACCTATTACGATCAGGAAGCCAACGAGCATTACATTCCTTACGTTGTTGAGCCTTCTCTCGGCGCAGACCGCGTAACTCTCGCCTTCCTCATCGACGCATACGACGAAGAGATCGTAGACGCAGAGAAGAACGACACCCGCGTTGTTCTCCATCTGCACCCCGCCCTGGCTCCCTTCAAGGCAGCCGTTCTGCCCCTTTCCAAGAAGCTCAGCGGCAAGGCCGAGGAAGTTTACCACATGCTGCAGAAGCACTTCATGGTTGACTTCGACGAGTCCGGCTCCATCGGCAAGCGTTATCGCCGTCAGGACGAGATCGGCACTCCCCTTTGCATCACCGTTGACTTTGACACTGTCGGCGACGAGAACACCCCCGCTGACAACTGCGTTACCATTCGTGACCGCGACACCATGCAGCAGGAGCGCGTAAGCATCGACGAGCTTGTTGATTACATCTCCAAGAAGATCGCGTTCTGATCCCGCACTTAAATAAAGGCAATATGCCGGTTCCCGCTTTGCACAGCGGGAACCGGCTCACCTAAAGAAAGGATAGGTTGATATGGAATCCTGTCAGCTCGCTTTGACCGCAGCAAAAGCCCGCGTTTTGGGTCTGGACATGGTTTACAGAGCTAATTCCGGCCACATCGGCGGCTCCTTCTCCGCAATGGACGCCATTACCACTCTCTATTTCCACACCATGAATATCGACCCCGCCAATCCCGCTGACCCCGAGCGCGACCGTTTCGTTCTCTCCAAGGGTCACTGCACCCCCGCCCTCTACCCCGTTCTCGCACTCCGCGGCTTCTTCCCCGTAGAGGATCTTGAACTGTTCCGCTCCATCGACGGCCACATGTCCGGCCACGCTGAAATGCGCCACGTAAAGGGCGTTGATATGTCCACCGGCTCTCTCGGTCAGGGCATCTCCGCCGCTGTAGGTATGGCCCTTGCGGGCAAGACCGACGGCAAGAGCTACCGCGTCTACACCGTCCTCGGCGACGGTGAGCTGGGCGAAGGTCAGGTATGGGAAGCCTCCATGGCTGCCGCCAAGTTCGGTCTTGACAATCTCTGCGCTCTCGTTGACGTAAACGGTCTGCAGATCGACGGCAAGACTGCCGATGTTATGCCCACCGAGCCTCTGGACAAGAAGTTCGATGCATTCAACTGGAACGTCATCAAGGCCGACGGCCACGATTACGACTCTCTTAAAGCCGCTCTTGAACAGGCTAAGGCCGCTACCGGCAAGCCCAGCGTCATTCTTATGAATACCGTCAAGGGCAAGGGCGTTTCTTTCATGGAAAACAATGCAGGCTGGCACGGCAAGGCTCCCAACGCCGAGCAGTACGAGCAGGCAAGAGCTGAGCTGACCGCCAAGGTCGCAGAACTGGAGGGTAAGTGAGATGAGTGAAAATATCGCCACCCGCGCCGCTTACGGTCAGGCTCTCGTAGCGCTGGCTGAAGAATATCCCGAACTGGTCGTTCTGGACGCAGACCTTTCCGGCTCCACCATGACTGCCAGCTTCGCAAAGGCCTATCCCGAGCGTTTCTTCAACATGGGCATCGCTGAAGGCAACATGGCCGGTGTAGCTGCCGGTCTCGCCGCCTGCGGCAAGAAGCCCTTCTTCAATTCCTTCGCCATGTTCTCCGCAGGCAGAGCATGGGAGCAGGTTCGCAACTCTATCGCCTACCCCGGCCTGAACGTAAAGGTCATCGGCTCTCACGGCGGTCTTTCCGTTGGTGAGGACGGTGCTACCCATCAGTGCATTGAGGACTACGCCATTATGCGCGCTATTCCCGGCATGCTGGTAGTTTCCCCCTGCGACGGCCCCGAAATGCGCGCCGCCGTAAAGGCTCTGCTGGACTATGACGGCCCTGCATACATGCGTCTTGGTCGTCTTGCCGTAGACTCCATCACCGATTCTGTAGATGGCTACGAATTCAAGCTTGGCAAGGGCGTTACCATTTGCGACGGTAAGGACGTTACCATCGTAGCCACCGGCATGATGGTGCAGATGGCGGCTCAGGCAGCCGAAATTCTCGCCGCCGAGGGCATTTCCGCCCGCGTGCTTGATTTCCACACCATTAAGCCCATCGACGAGGAGCTGCTGCTCAAGGCAGCCAAGGAAACCGGCGCCATCGTCACCTCCGAGGAAGCCAATGTCATCGGCGGTCTCGGCTCCGCGGTCTGCGAGTTCGTTGCCGAAAACTGCCCCGTCCCCGTAGTGCGCCACGGCGTATACGACGAGTTTGGTCGCTCCGGCGCTGCCAAGAAGGTGCTTGCCGCCTTTGGTCTTGACGCCGAACACATTGCCGAAGCAGCAAGAAAGGCTGTAGCCAAGAAGTAAATATTCAAAATCAACAACCTCCCGAAGTCTCAAGACTTCGGGAGGTCTTATTATGCCGGAAGAGAAAAAAAATCGGCACCGCTGACGCGGTGCCGATATGTAATCAATATTGATTATTCACCAGGGCCGGTGAGGAAAGCCTCTGCGGGTCTGGTCTTGAGCTCCATGATGCAGTATACGATGCTGATGATGGTAGCAACGAAGGTGAGAGCGATAAGAACGATTTGAATCATGCGGGTAACGGGATGATTGCAGTAAACGTTCATGAAGTCAACCTTGAAGTAACCAACAAGACCCCATACACTGAAAATGAGAGGCATCAGGTTGGTAGCGATACCGCGCTTATTAGCGCAGGTGATGATACCGATGATACCGGTGATAGCCATGATAACTACTACATGCAGCTGTCTCAGGCTCATGAACTTAACATCCATAACCTTTTCCATCTGAAGGAAATTGGTGGGAAGAAGCATGATGCCCCAAAGATTCTTAGTTTCCTTATAACCCTTGCTCAGACCATAGTCAGCTTCGGGATAAGTGAAATAAGGAAGGAGCCAACTAATGAAAACGAGAACGATTCCGGCCAACATAGCGTAGCGCAGAATGGTAACCATCTTCAGAATTTTTTCTCTTTTGCTGTCAACAATCATATCCATATATGCAAGACCTCCAACTCAACCTCATTAATTAGTGGGATTCGCGATTGCTAAAAGAAGTTTAGCATAAAAGTTGATGAATTTCAAGAACAATTTTAAATATTTTGCATAAAAAGCTATGACTTTCATCATTTAACTTCTTTTGTGTCTCAGCTAATCGCAAATTAACATATAAACAGGGCTCCGACGGCACTCCGCGGAGCCCTGTTTGCAATAATCGAAAATTATTCCTCTACGATTTCTGCCTCAACTGCGTTCTTCTTAACGGACTCGATGCCGTTTACGCAGCTTGCCTCGGCCTTATAGCCTTCGGAAGTGGCGATAACCTGACCGTTGGTTGCCTTAAGACGGAAGCGATACTCGCCGGCCTTATCAAGATACATCTCGAACTTGGGGTGCTTTTCAACGGCGTAGCCCTCTACGGTCTGATTTTCAACAGCAGCGGTGGGAGCATTCTTCTGAACACTGGCGATACCGTTGCGGCAGGCAGCCTCAGTGGTATAAACCTCGGAAGTGGCGATGACCTGGCCGTTGGTTGCCTTAAGGTCGAACTTTATTCCAGTGTTAACCTTACGAATAACAAACTTACCCATTATATAGTCCTCCTAAAAATATTTTGAGTATAAAACTTTCTTTTACAAGAATACAATAGAAAACCACTTAATTCAAGGGGAAATTTTATTTTATCTACCATATTCGACAACTTTTTTCCCAAGGTTGAAAATTCATCTTGACAAGAGCGGTCTATAGCTATAGACTAAAGGCGAGGTCGACAGTTATAGACCAGGGAGGTATGTTACATGGAAATGACTAAACTTTGCGAAAGCGACCACCGCTTTATGACAGTTATATGGGATAATGAGCCCCTCACCTCCGGCGAGCTGGTAACGCTCTGCAGCCGAGAGCTGGGCTGGAAAAAATCCACTACCTACACCGTTTTGAAAAAGCTCTGCGAAAAGGGCTTTGCCAAGAACGAGGACACCGTGGTTACCGCCCTTATCCCCCGTGACGAGGTGCAGGCTTACGAAAGCGAGCTTTTCATGGAGCGCAATTTCGGCGGCTCGCTGCCCGGATTTCTTACCGCCTTTCTTGGCGGCAAGACTATTTCCGCAAAGGAGGCCGCTGAGCTGAAGCGGCTTATCGACGAGCACAAGGAGGGCTGACAATGGAAGCTGTATTTTCAAAAGTCCTTGACCTGAGCCTTACAGCAAGCTACGTTATCGCAGCACTGCTGCTCATTCGCCTGCTGCTGAAAAAAGCGCCCAAGAAATATTCCTACGCCCTTTGGCTTGTGGCGGCATTCCGCCTTGTGTGCCCGGTGAGCATAGAATCGGCATTCAGTCTGTTTAACCTCAAATTCGACCTCGGTAAAACCGTCGGCGTGACCCTGCGTGACGTTCCGGAACACAGCATTTCCGACTATATCCCCCCTGCGCAGCACGTGACCGTTACGCCCCCAACCGTCACCCCCGACATTGTCCCCTCCCCCACTCCGGGATTTGTGGATAATATCCCTGTCGTTCCCTCTGCGCCCACCGAGCCCGAGACAACCATAACGCTGATGGGCATACTGGCAATTATATGGTGCGTGGGCATTGCGGCGCTGTTTGTGTACAGCGTGGTTACATATATTAAACTGAAACGGCAGATGTCCACCGCCGTACTCCTTGAGGATAACATACGTCAGGCCTCTGGCATACGCTCCCCCTTCATTCTCGGCTTTATCCGCCCGCAGATATACATTCCCTATCATCTGAGCGAAGCGGAGCTGAGCTATGTTCTTGCCCACGAGCGCTATCATCTCAAGCGCCGTGACCACATTATAAAGCCCCTTGCATTCCTTATACTTGCCGCACACTGGTTCAATCCGCTGGTATGGCTGGCCTTTCACCTTATGGTAAAGGACATGGAAATGAGCTGCGACGAAAAGGTGCTCTCCCGTGACGAGAGCATTCGCAAGAACTACAGCAGTACCCTGCTCTCCTTTGCCGCAGGACGCGCCTTTCCCGCTCCCAGCCCCCTCTCCTTTGGTGAGGGCAGCGTAAAAAGCCGCATCAAAAACATACTCAGCTGGAAAAAGCCCGCTCTGTGGCTCACCGTTGCCGCTATTATTATATGTATCGCGGTAGTCGCAATTTGCGGCACCAATCCCCGCGTCCGGCTTTCCCTGAGCGAGGTTGAAAGCGTATACGCCAACGGCGAGGCGGTTTCCGCCAACGCAAAGGCTGAGCTGATAACCCTCATCAACGACCACAGCAAAACCACATACCGCAAATACCCCGAAAACGTAGGCTTCGCCGACAGCCGCGCCATCATCAACTGCGCCGACGGCAGCAGCTATTGGGTGCATTACTGGTACTGCAGCGGTTTCTCCTTCAATCCCGCTCACTACGGAGAGGACGATTATTACACCATTCTCAGCCGTCTTGACGCCGAGGGCAACGTGGAGAAAAGCTGGAAAATGGAATACGATTTCGATAAGGAATTTCTAAGCTGGCTGAAAGCCAACTCCGCAGAGAACATCTATCCTTTCGACAGCGAGTTCATTCTTTCCGAGGCAATATTCACAAGAGATAACGGTGTCACGCTGCCCATTGAAACGGCGGAAACTATCCGCCTTGAAAGCGGCAGGGTGCTCTATGCCGATGACGAACTGCTTGGCACATTCGAGCAATGGTCACTCACCGAAGACAACTGGGATAACTACCTCACCGGCGCAAGTGGCACGTGGCAGGCATACAGCGCCAAGGAGCTGCGCCGCAATAATTTCCGCGCATGGCGCAGCATAAACGGCGACACTCTCCACTATCTGCTTCTGCAGGAGGACGGCAGCCTTTATATTGCCGGCGGTTACTACGACAGCGAAGGCGAACGCGATCCCGCATCCGATGACTCCAATATCTTCTGCATTTATGAGCTGACAAACAGCGGCAGCATTCGTTGGCGATATGTACCCTATGAGCACCCAGATTACTTCCCTCTTGAGTTCGATTTCGACTATGACAGTGTACGCTTCATCGCAACGAGCGGCAGTGTTCGCTATCTGGACG
Source organism: uncultured Oscillospiraceae bacterium (assembly GCA_964472725.1). Taxonomy (GTDB): domain Bacteria; phylum Bacillota; class Clostridia; order Oscillospirales; family Oscillospiraceae; genus RGIG6375. The sequence continues at coordinate 6,318 of CAYYLZ010000012.1, read as the reverse complement.
CAAACGGTACTCTCTGCTATAACATGGATCTTGAGGTCACAGCGCATGACATGGCTATCGGCTGGTGCCCCACCCCTGCCATCGACATGAGTGTAATCGCTAAAAAAGAAGTTATATGGGGACGCGGAGACACCGACCCCGAGCTGTATTTCACCGCCACGCTCAAAAGCGGAGAAAAGCTCAGCGGCACCATAGTGTTCTCCAACCCCAAAGAGAATGACCTTGATTTGTACGAAGCTGCGCTGACTTCCGACAGTCTCAGCATTAAGCGTAACCCCAACGGCGGCGCAATTATATGTGCATCTTCCTCCGTGGTTCCCGAAGTGCAGCCTAACAGCGCAGTATGGGCGTACAGACCCGAGCTGAGCTCCCGCGCACCCTGGTTCGAGTTTGAGTTCGACATGGAGTATGAAAGTCTGCAAATATCCGCCACCTCCGGTTCGCTCTCTTCCGACGGCAGCATAGTCGACGGTAATCAGCTTGTCATACCTGCAGGCTACACGATACGTTGGTCTCCCCTTGGTCGTTTCCAGCCATCCTCCTATGCTGATCTGCAGTTTGAGCTGACGCTCACTGACGGAGGCATGGTACAGGGTACGATTTACATCAGTTCCGAGGACAACAGGCTCTACACCGCCACACTGCTGGCTAACGGACTGAGTATGTCCACCGACGAGGACTACGGCCACGCAGTCATAACTTCCGATGGCAGCATGAGCGGAGCATTTTATCCCCCCGCACAGCCTGATGAAACTGCCCCATTCACCACAGACCTTGACGAACTGCTGAACAAATGGCACTCCGAGGGTGTTATCACCCTCAGTGAAGAGCATCTGGCGCAGCTGAATAGAAATTTTATTCCCGATATCATTGGCGAAGGCAATCGTTTGAGCAGTTTCTTCCAGTGCTATTACGAGCGTCCTGAGGAAATAAACCTTGCCGCTTTCCTGCAGTACAACTACGTTTCGCAGACGGACTATAACGAGGAGGATTTCAACGCGCTCAAGCAGCAGTATCCCACCCGCGGACAGCTCTTTGCCTCGGAAACCTATGAAGATGCCAAAAGGTACGATAATCCTATCCACAAGTTTCCCCGCGAAAAGGTGGACGATCAGCTTATGCGCTACGCGGGTATCACCACTGCAGATCTTACCGCTGAAATTGACTGGGAAAATTCTGGTCTGGTCTATCTTGCCGAGTCCGACGCCTATTTCAATTTCACCAGCGACATGGCTGCCGGTGCTTTCACCGCCACCTCCGGACACCTCGACGGCGACACCGTATATCTCCGCAGTCGCTTCACCACCCTCACCCTCCGCAAGAGCGGCTACCACTGGCTCATCTATTCCCACACCTATGATACTGAAGCCGCCACCAGAGCAACTATAGCAGGCGGCGTCCTTGAGATATTCGACATCGGCGGCGAGATGGATATAAACCTCCACACCGCAACCAGCGGAGCCCATGAAACCATCACCGTCACCGACCGCGCCGTAGCGGAGAACATAAGTTATATTCTTTTGGAGCATCAATACACAGAACTTGAGATGCCCCTCACCGAGCCAAGCGAATACTGGATAAGCATAACGCCCACCATGCCCACCAATAAAATGACCATATGGTCGGGCAACACCCAGATGCTTCAATATAGCCCCCATGGCAGACACAGCTACTACAGCGTCAGCACCGAAGGCGTGGGAAGCCTTGCGTGGGCAGTACGGCGGGTATACGAAAATCTGCTGCTTGACTATGAACGCATTGATGGCTTCGCTGCCGGTACCGCCGAGGCGGCGACTGAGCTGTTCACCGGCACCGTTTACGGTGAGCATTTGATGGACATTCCCACGGGCGGCATTTACAGCATTGAGCATTACAGGCTTATCGAGCAGGAAGTTATTGAAGTAAGCGACGACGGCAGCGCCGTTCTCGGACGCTTCGTCCTCGCAGTATGGCCCGATGACTACCAAAGCAGCGGCTTCTGGGCAGGCAACGGCACCATGGGCACCGGCGACTATTACGGCTGGATACTCAGCACCTATGAGTTTGTTCTCAAGCTTGGCGAGGACGGTCTGTGGCACTGCACCGGTCTCGGCACCGGCGGTTATTCGCTGGATTGATTAATCACCGCAGCTTGCGGGGAATGGTTTGACCGTTCCCCGCAAGTTTTTCATTTTACAGGCAATTTCCACATATCGGCGGTTGTTCACATGCACTCGGCCTGCGTGCCTCATTAGAGGGCACAGCCCTAAGAATCCCTTCCATGCGTCATGCAGAGCGAAGCGAAGCATCCCCCGAATGGTTCTGCCGCTGTCGTTACTGCACACCGCTCAACCGGGGGATTCCTCGCAAGCTCGGAATGACACAACTTTATATTATACCGCTGCGATTTACCGCGCAGTATTCTCAATTCTCAATTCTCAATCGGGTTTACAAGCTCTTGCCACCTATGCTATAATTATTGCATATTTATTATAGGTGAAGAAAGGACGATGAAAATGGGCTCTCGTTATGAGCATGTATTTTCTCCCATTCGTATTCGAGGCGTAGACTTCAGAAACCGTATCGAGTTGGCGCCACCCTCCCTCAACCTTGCAAGCCTTGACCACAAGGTCACCCATGAATTTGTTGACCTTAACCGCTCCATCGCCTATGGCGGCGCTGCCATTCTCTCCGTTGGCAACGTTATGGTTGACATTTCGGAATGCTGCAATGAAGAGCTGCAGCTGGACATGAGCACCGACGAGTGCATTCTGCCCCTGAGCTGGTTCTCCCAGATGTGCGAGGGCTTCGGCGCTCACGCTTCTCTTGAAATCAACCACGGCGGCAAGGACGCTCAGTTTGCCCGCACCGGCCACGCTGCCTACGCTCCCTCCGAGTATTACTCCACATGGGAGCTGATAAATGCCAAGGCTGAGGGTCGCGAGCCCCTCAAGACCATCGAAATGACCCGCGAGCATATCCACGAAACCGTGGAAAAGTACGCCATGGCAGCTCTCCGCGCCAAGAAGGCAGGCATGCGCATGTGCATGATCCACGGCGGTCACGGCAACCTTATCAGCCAGTTCTCCAGCCCCCTTTACAACTTCCGCACCGACGAATACGGCGGCAGCCTTGAAAACCGCGCCCGCTTCACCATCGAGGTTCTCGACCGTGTGCGTGAAGTGGTCGGCGAGGATTTCGTAATCGAGTTCCGCATCTCCGCCGACGAGATCAAGCCCGGCGGCATGGGCTACGAGGAGACCCTGAAGTACATAGCCATGATTCAGGACAAGATCGACATTCTCCACGTTTCCGCCGGTCTCCACGGTGAGTTTGAATACATGCGCTACTGGTGGCAGAACTACATGATGGACCGCGAATTCAACGTCCACTATGCCGCCGCCATCAAGAAGGAATTCCCCAACCTGCTCATCAACACCGTAGGTTCCATTATGAACATCGAGCGCGCAGAGTACATCATCGCAAACGGCATGGCCGACTTCGTTTCCATGTGCCGTCCTCTGCTGGCTGACCCTGAAATGCCCCGCAAGTACGCTGAGGGTCGTGAGGCGGAGCATCGTCCCTGCCTGCGCTGCCAGTACTGCGGCGGTCTGAACAACAAGGTTATCGGCTGCGCAGTCAACCCCTTCTTGGGCAATGAGCGCGAATTCCCCCTGGGTCGTGTGCAGAAGGCCGACGTAAAGAAGCGTGTTGCCGTTATCGGCGGCGGCCCCGCCGGTATCACCGCAGCGCAGATACTCTGCGACCGTGGACACGATGTCACCCTCTATGAAAAGTCCGACAAGCTGGGCGGCGCTCTGCGCTATGCCGCTCTGCCCTCCTTCAAGCAGGACATGGCGGACTACATCAAGTATCTGCTCAATCAGGCCGAGACCTGCGGCGCCAAGATACTTCTCAACACCGAGGCCACCCGCGAAATGCTGGAAGAGGAAAACTATGACGGCATCATCGTCGCCATCGGCGCAGATCCCATCGTTCCCAAGCTCCCCGGCATCGATAAGCCCCACGTTCATTGGGCGCCCGAGGTCGATGCAGGTGAGAAGCCCTGCGGACAGAAGGTAGTTGTAGTCGGCGCCGGCTCCGTTGGTCTGGAGGCCGCCATCGACCTGAAGAAGGATGGCAAGGACGTTATCGTCATCGAGCTTCAGGATGACTATCAAAATCTGCAGGCTTCCTCCAGCGTTATCGCGACCGAAATGATCAGCGTAGTCGAAGCACTTCAGCTTGAGGTGCGCCTCTCCCACAAGCTCATGGAAGTCACTGACGATGCCGTTATCTGTCAGAACACCAAGACAGGCGAGACCGTTTCCATTCCCGCAGACACCGTGCTGCTGGCTATGGGTGTTCGTCCGAGAATAGACGAGGCCAACTCCCTGCGCCGTGCCTGCCCCGAGACCAGCTCTTACCTCATCGGCGACTGCCTGTATGTAGGCAAGAACGTGGCTGCCGCCACTCAGGGCGCGCTGAAAGCCGCCGCTTATATGTAATAACAAACCGACAGCGCAGTGGAAATCCTCTGCGCTGTTGCTTTATGTCGCGGAACATTTCTCGAATTTTTACGTCTTATAGATAAAAAGCAAAAGGAAGTGTTGCAATGAAGCGTCTTAAATGGATAATCCCCCTTGCGGTTGTGGTACTGCTGGCTGCAGCGGTTCTCTCCTTCCTCGCGGGCAAGGACATCTCCACGGGCTATTGCGTTGTTGCCGATAATGGCAGCCGTCTTATCGTTCTTGGCAACTCTCCCGTGCGCCTTTCAAACCGCTGTCTCAGCGAGGACGCACTCTATAAATTCGACACCGGCGACAAATTACTGGTACTACATGACGGCATTCAGGAAACCTACCCCGGCAGCACCGCTGCTTATTTCTGTATAAAAATCGGCGAGGGCAGCGCTAAGGACATTCCCGAGGATGTTTTCGTGGGGCTTTATGAGCCGAATTGGCTCTCCGGAGCTTATCTCGAGGCAATTGGCATTACACCCCCTAAGATTGAAGAAGACACTTCTCCCGAGGAGACTATCTCCTCCGATGCTCCCTCCTATTATTTCACCACTCAGTATGCCCGCACAAATGCAATGGGCGAGGTGGATGATTTTCCCGCCGTTATCGTGCTGAATACTTTCGACGAGCTGAGCGCATACATTGAGGATAACCGTGAGCTTTTTGACCTTGAGAGTGAATTTATCGCCGCAGCCGCCCGATATGACGAGGGATATTTTCTCCGGCAGAATCTTGTTCTTATCCGCCTTGAAGAGGGCAGCGGCAGCATTCGCCACGAGCTGACCGACGTGCGCAGAAATGACCTGGGCAGATGGCAGCTCAGCCTTGACCGCGTCACTCCCGCCGAACAGACAGATGACATGGCGCAGTGGCATATCCTCCTTGAAGTGCAGATGGGCAAGGTAATACAAGATGAAGAGGGTATCGACCTTGTTTTTGATTCCTACACTCCCGTTTCTTTTTCCTACGGGTCCTATACAATGACCCTGGATATTCCCGAGGGTTGGGAGTTTGAAGAAGATGCAGACGATTACAGACAGGGGCTCCGCTTCCGTCCCAAGGTGGAAACCGACGGTTGGGTCGCGCTGTATTACCATTCCGGCGGCTTCGGTGTATGCGGAACAGGACTTTACGAGCATGGACTGCGGCTGACCAACGGTTTCAAAGGCCACGCCGGATTTTATGACGGCAGCGACTCATGGAACTATATCACCATCGATGGATACGATGATTACGTTTTCATAAATGACGGTGCTTCATGGCTCCGTGAATACCGCGACGAGGTTTTCGGCATCGTGGCAAGCGTTGACCCGGAGATGATACTTACCTGAGTGGCACCTGAGTGAATTATAAAAGCGGACATTCTCGGAACTGGGAATGTCCGCTTTGTTGTCACCCTTTTGATGGTAATATTATAAAAAATGTAAATTCCCTCTTGAAATTACGAATTTAAAGTGTTAAAGTATATTCAGCGTTTTTTCACAGGAAAGGTCTGAAACAAATGAAAAACATGATATTCAAGCGCAAGCTGCCCGTACCCATGGAAATAAAGGAACAGTATCCTCTCACCGAGGAGCTGGCAAAGATAAAGGAAGAGCGTGACGCCATCATCGCCGATGTTTTTACCGGCAAGAGCGACAAGATGGTGCTGGTTATAGGCCCCTGCTCCGCCGACCGGGAGGACGCGGTGCTGGATTACTGCAGCCGCCTTGCCAAGCTGCAGGACAAGGTCAGCGAGAAGCTTATACTTATCCCCAGAGTATACACCAATAAGCCCCGCACCACCGGCGAGGGCTACAAGGGTCTGCTCCATCAGCCC
>CAYYLZ010000011.1:0-49232 GCA_964472725.1 uncultured Oscillospiraceae bacterium | reverse complement strand
TCGGCGGCCTTTCCGCCGGCGTTACCGTCTGCGCCTCCAATGACTGCGGCGCGGGCGATATGGAAAGCCTTGACGAAACCGCTCATACCGCAGTGGTGCTCTCTGCTCTTACGGGTATTTTCGTATGTCTGCTGGGTCAGCTTCTCAGCCGCACAGCGCTTTCCGTGATGAAGGTTCCCGGGGATATATTCGAGGACGCGCTTACATACCTGCGCATATATTTCTGCTGCATGCCCGCTCAGATGGTCTACGGCGCAGGCTCCTCCGTTCTGCGTGCCAAGGGCGACTCCAAAAATCCGCTTATCTTCCTCACTATTTCCGGCGTTGGCAATATAATTCTCAACCTCGTGTTCGTTATTGTCTTTAAGCTGGCGGTAGTAGGCGTTGCCACGGCTACGTTGATAACCCAGTACCTTTCCGCAGCTCTTGTCATGCAGCATCTTATGCGCCTTGACGAGCCGGGCGGCATCAAGCTCCGTAAGCTGAGAATGAAGAAGGATAAGGTAGTGCGTATTCTCAAGGTCGGCGTTCCTGCCGGTCTGCAGTCTGCCTGCCTTGCCTGCTCCGATATACCCCTGCAGACGGCTGTAAACAGCCTCGGTTCCATGGCCGTCTCCGGCAACGCTGCCGCGCTGAATATAGACGGCTTCGTGTTTACCACCATCGACTGCCTCACTCAGGGCTGCACCGTATTTACCGGTCAGAACGTGGGCGCCCGCAAGCATGACCGTGTCAAGAAAGTTCTGCGCAGCAGTATGCTCATCACAGTGCTTAGCGGTCTTGTCCTTGGCCTGCTGGGCTTCGCTCTGCGTTATCAGATAGTTGGCCTGTTCCTGCCCGATGCCCCCGAGGCCGTTGCTCACGGAGCATCTCGCTGCGCCGCGGTAAGCGCACTTACCTTTATTTTCGGTATCTACGCTACTATTACCGCATCTTTGCGCGGCTACGGAATTTCCAGTATCCCCGCAATACTCAATATTGTCTGCCTTTGTGGCTTCCGCTTTGCGTGGGCGGCGTTCTATTTCCCCAACCACCAGAGCCTGTTCCACCTCTATCTGTCTTATCCGCTGGCGTGGATAATCTGCGTTGTCGCATCTGTTATCATTTACAAACCGCTGATAAAACGAGCGATAGAGAAAACAGAAAGATTGAGCGCGCATTAAACAACGATACCGCTTCGGGAGACCGAGGCGGTATTTTTTATGACTGTCGAATCAAAGATAAAGTGCGTAAAACTACCGTTTGCACGGTAGGGCGGGATGCCCACATCCCGCCGCGGCGGCTTGAGGGCAAGCCGCCCTACAATACAGAAAGTGATATTTTATGCTTGAACAAAAGCTGCGACTTGGTTAAAATAGCAGGGAAGTGAGGTGAGCGAAAATGTCATGGACGGTATATATCCTGCGCTGTGCCGATGATACCCTCTATACGGGTATTACCGACGACACGGAAAAGCGGCTGAAAGCCCATAATTCGGGCAAGGGCGCAAAGTATACCCGTGGGCGCATTCCTGTGGAAATGGTGTATCGCGAAAGCTGCGCGGATAAGTCTGCGGCGCTCAGGCGCGAGATAGCCATTAAAAAGCTCACCCGCAAGGAAAAACTGCGGCTTATTGAAAAGTCGGATTTCCATATCGCCCCCGCCGCGAAAAAAGCCATTGAACTGCTGAGGGCAGCGGGCTATGAAGCGTGGATAGTGGGCGGCTGCGTCCGTGACCTGCTTATGGGTAAAGCGCCCCACGATTGGGATATGACAACCTCGGCAAGGCCGGAGCAGACCAAGGCGGTTTTTGTGGATTTTCACACTATAGATACAGGCATCAAGCACGGCACCGTCACTGTTATGATGGACGGTGAGCCGCTGGAGATAACCACATATCGGGTGGACGGCGAGTACAGCGATAACCGTCACCCGGGGGATGTGAGCTTCACAGTGAGCCTGAATGAAGACCTGCTGCGCCGTGATTTCACCATGAACGCTGTTGTGTACGACCCCGGTGCGGGAATAAGCGACCCATACGGCGGCAAGGCGGATATTGCGCTTGGCATAATTCGCTGCGTAGGCCGGCCGGTGCAGCGCTTCCGTGAGGACGGACTGCGTATACTCCGCGCCCTGCGGTTTTCCGCGGTGCTGGGTTTTGAGATAGAGAAGAACACCGCTGCCGCCATACATCAGGAGCGGGAGCTGCTGAGAAATATATCTGCCGAGCGTATCCGCGAGGAAATGACCAAGCTGCTCTGCGGCAAAAACGCTGCCGCGGTGTTGCGTGAGTACGCCGACGTGATAGCTGTACCCCTGCCGGAAATCGTGCCCATGATGGGCTTTGAGCAGCATAACGAACACCATTGCCACGACGTATGGGAGCATACCATAGCGGCGGTGGAGAACATTCCTGACCAGCCTGTGCTGCGCTGGGCGGCGCTCCTGCACGATATGGGCAAGCCCGGTACGTTCAGCCTTGACGAGGACGGCGTGGGACACTTTTTTGGTCACGCACCCAAAAGCGTTCAGCTCGCCGACGAAATTATGGCGCGCCTGCGTTTCGATAACGAGAGCAGAGAGCGCGTACTCACCCTTGTGCGCCACCATGACGGCCCACTGGAAGCGGAGGCCAAGTTCCTCAAACGTAAGCTTGGGAAACTGGGGGAGCGGGGCTTTTTCGACCTCGTTGCCCTTTGCCGCGCGGATAATATGGCACAAGCGAAGGCCTACCGCCACCGTCAGCAGCATTACGATGAGGTGGAACGCATCGCCCGCGAAATACTCGCCGGTGACAGCTGCTTTACCCTGAAAAGCCTTGCCGTCAACGGACACGACCTGATGGCGCTGGGCTATAAGGGCAGAGAAGTAGGCAACGCCCTGCAGATGCTCCTCGAAGCCGTAATGGACGAAAAGGTGGAGAACGAAAAGAGTAAGTTACTTGAATGGTTGAAAAAGTAGTGTCTGTATAAATGTAAACGATATTCACCGGAATTGTTTTGGCTGTTATGCTTGGCAGCTGAGGCGTGCCCCTGCCGCAGATACGGTCAGCGAAAACAATAATACGCAGAATGGAAAATATAAGGGTTAAGCTTCTCTTTTGAGGAAAAGCTGGCGGCGAAGCCGACTGATGAGGTAGACAAAAATACAAAAAGTCAGCACAGAGTAAATTCGAATGGTATTTTCCACCTCATCCACCGCAAGCGGTCCCCCTTCTCCTCATAGGAGAAGGTTAAACTTCTATATTTAAGTCCGAACAAAAATATCCCCATGCCGTGCTTTTGGAACAGGGCATGGGGTGTTTTGCATTTTTACAGATTATTTGCAGACTTTATGTCATCAACGATTTGTCTTAATACCTGTTCACGATTTCTTGAAGTATCGTATAGCGTGAAACCGTGTTTGGCGAGATGTTCGGTCATCTTTGCACTGAATGATACAGCATCCTCTGCAACGTCGTGCAAATCGTCATCACTGAAGTTATACGTCCAATCGTCTTCGGTATCATATTTTTTGAAATCACTGACAAACTCATCAACAGACTTATCATTTTGTACCAATCCGATGAGAATAAAACGCTCTTTCAATTCGTCTATGCCATACTTGTTCAATATGGGAAGGATCTTATCGAAATTGAAATACGCTCCTTCAAGAATGAATCTGTTGTCTTTTACAGATCCGTAGCTGTAAGACATGAGCGTTCGTCCGTCTTCGGGAGAGAATGTGGCAAGAAAATGACCTAAAAACGGAGCTATATTGTCTGTAGTTGCTGCTCTGTTCCAATTTAGCCTAACGTCCAGTTGAGGATATGACTCTTGAAACACTGCAACCAGTTTATCAACACCTATAACGAAATAGTGTAATTCCTCGTTAAGCATTCGTGCCAAGGTTGATTTACCGGCTCGGGAAGGTCCTGCGATAATTATGTTTTTCATTGTTTCAATTCTCAATTCTCAATTAAATTCCGTCCAGGGATAAATCTCCGGCGGATTATGGCTGAATTCCATATTCTCGCCGGTGACGGGGTGGGCGAAAGAAATGCGGTGAGACCAAAGGGCGATGGGGCATTCGTCGGGATAGCGGCTGTACTTCTTGTCGCCCACAAGGGGCAGGGCACGGGCGGAAAACTGGGCGCGTATCTGGTGAGTGCGTCCGGTGCGGAGAGTTATTTTCATCAGCGACATTCCCTGCGCCGAGGCAAGGGTCTCATAGTCCAGTATGGCCTCCTGCACGCCTTTTTCGGGTTCTTTTGCAACGTAAGTCTTGCGCTCCACCGGGTCACGGGCAAGCAGGTCACGGAATGTGCCGCGAGGCTCACGGGGACGCCAGTGGATAACGGCAAGGTACTCCTTGCCGAAACCGTCCTCGCGAATCTGCCGTGACAGCTCCGATGCGCTTTGGGGAGTAAGGGCATAGACCATCACACCGCTTACCACACGGTCAAGGCGGTGCACAGAACGCACGCAGTCCGTGCCAAGCTCGGCGCGAAGCAGACCGGGCATACCGCCCTCCTCATCGGTGGAAAGAACTCCTGCGGGCTTTATGCAGACCACTATGCTGTTGTCACGATAAAGTATCTCCATGTTATGTTCCTGTCCTTTGGCGTGTTTTGTTTCTGCGGTGCTTATCTGCGGGCGACCACGCAGGGACGCCCCTGCGCGAAATCTTGTGTTCATCGGGTAGGGGTGACCCTGCGTTGCCCGTTTGACGCTTATTCCTTCACCTGCTTGATGGAAAGGCTGATGCGCTTTTTCTTCTCATCGGCTTCAAGCACAACTACCTTGACGATATCGCCTACGGAAAGCACCTCGGAGGGGTGCTTGATAAACTTGTTGGCTATCTGGGAGATGTGAACAAGACCGTCCTGATGAACGCCGATGTCAACGAATGCGCCGAAGTCGATGACGTTGCGGACCGTACCGCTGAGTATCATGCCGGGCTTGAGGTCCTTTATCTCCATAACGTCGGTGCGGAGAATGGAGGCGGGCAGCTCGTCGCGGGGGTCACGACCGGGCTTCATCAGCTCCTTGATAATATCCTCAAGGGTAGGCAGACCTACGCCGCACTGCGCTGCGAGGTTTTCGCGTCCCAGCTCGTCGGCCTTGGCGGCAAGACCGCTGAGACCTGCCGCGCTTATATCCTTGAGAGAGTAGCCGCAAAGCTCCAGCAGCTTTTCGGCTGCGTCGTAGCTTTCGGGATGAACGCCGGTGTTGTCCAATGCCTGCTTGCTTTCGGGCACACGCAGAAAGCCTGCGCACTGCTCGAAGGCCTTGGGGCCAAGCTTGGGCACCTTTAGCAGCTCACGGCGCTTGGTAAACGCGCCGTTTTCCTCGCGGTACTTGACTATATTCTTGGCGGTAGTCTTGTTAAGACCGGAAATGTAGGACAGCAGGGAGGGCGAGGCGGTGTTCAGGTCGGCGCCAACTGCGTTTACGCAGTCTTCAACAACGCCGCCGAGAGTCTCGGACAGGCGAGCCTGAGGCATATCGTGCTGATACTGACCAACGCCGATGGCCTTGGGGTCGATTTTGACAAGCTCCGCAAGGGGATCCTGCATGCGGCGGGCGATGGAAACTGCGGAGCGGAGGTTTACATCGTATTCGGGGAATTCCTCCGCAGCCAGCTTGGATGCTGAATAGACGGAAGCGCCGGCTTCGCTTACGATGGCGTAGCTTACGCCGGGGATTTCCCTGATAAGCTCGGCAACCAGCTTCTCGGACTCGCGGGAGGCAGTACCGTTGCCGATGGCAATGTGCTCAATGCCGTGCTTCTTTATAAGCTTGGTAAGGGTGGCCTTGGACTCTGCGACCTTGTTGAAGGGCTGGGTGGGATAAATAACGGCGGTGTCCAGTACCTTGCCGGTGCCGTCAACAACGGCAAGCTTACAGCCGTTGCGGTAGCCGGGGTCGTAGCCCAAAGTTACCTTGTTCTTGACGGGAGGCTGCATGAGCAGGGGCTTCAGATTAAGCGCGAAATTCTTTATGGCACCCTCGCTGGCGTCGTCGGTGAGCATAGTGCGTATCTCGCGCTCAATGGAGGGATAGAGCAGGCGGGAGTAGCTGTCCTCAACGGCGGAGCGAACAAACTCGGAGGCTTTGCGGCCGGGAATAACGAACATGCGCACCAGCGGAGGGATAGCATCGGTGTCCATAACGCTTACGCTGACCTTCAGCTTTTCCTCGTTTTCGCCGCGATTGATGGCCAGCACCTGATGACCCTGCATCTTGTGAACGGGCTGAGAGAAATCATAGTAGAGGCGATAAACGCTGTCCTCCTCGATGTTGGCCTTGGAGTTGAGAGTGCCCTTGCGGATAACGGTCTCACGGAGCAGCTTTCTCGCCTCGGCGCTGTCGGAAACCATTTCCGCGATAATGTCAGATGCGCCTGCCAGCGCGTCCTCAACGGTCTCCACGCCCTTTTCCGGGTCGATGTAAGTCTCGGCAAGTGCGCTCAGTTCGGGCATATCCTTCTCCTGGCGGAATATCTCCTCGGCAAGAGGGCCGAGACCCTTTTCACGAGCCATGGTGGCGCGGGTGCGGCGCTTCTGCTTGTAGGGACGGTAGAGGTCTTCCACCTCGGCGAGAGTCTTGGCTGCGTCGATGGCGGCGGAAAGCTCATCGGTAAGCTTGCCCTGTTCTTCAATGGAGTTCTTCACCTCATCTCTGCGCTTCTGCAGATTGCGCAGATAGTTAAGGCGTTCTTCAAGAGTGCGCAGGGCGGTGTCGTCCATAGCTCCGTGAAGCTCCTTACGGTAGCGGGCGATGAAGGGAATGGTGTTGCCCTCGTCCAGAAGCTTTACTACGTTTACGATATATTCTTCCTTTGCGCCAAGCTCGGCGGCAAGGAGTTTTTCAATGTTTTCCATGTCATTCCTCCGAATGTATTATGTGGTTAAGTATTATAGCATAAATTCCTCATCGGCGCAACGAAAACACTCGTCTGTATTTGACACGAAAAGCAGGGTTGAGTATAATAAAAACAGCAAAACCGCGAAGGGAGGAACAGGGCATGGCGGTAAATTATAAAACAGAAGCGCCCCGACTTATAAAGGATTTCCTTTCCTATCATCAGAATATACTCAACCACTCTCCCCGTACTGTGGAGGGCTATTATCTCGATATAAGAATGTTCTTCCGCTTCATTAAGATTTCCCGCGATCTGGCTACGGTGGAGGAACCCTTTGAGGAAATACCCATAAAGGACGTGGACGAGGCTCTTATAAAGAGCGTTAACTCCTCGGATATCCTTGACTTTTTGGATTTCCTTTCAAACGAGCGCGAGGGTATACGCAAGCTGAAAACCCGTGACGAAACCAATTCCGGACTGTCTGCCGTGAGCAGAGCACGCAAGCTGTCGGCAATACGTTCCTTCTATGCGTACCTTGCCAAGGTCGCCCATGTAGTGGAGCATAACCCTGCCGAGAGCATGAGCAACCCGAAGCTTAAAAAATCGCTGCCGCATTTCCTCCACGAAGATGAGTGCGACCGCCTGCTGGAAGCGGTAAAAGGCCCCTTTGAGGTGCGCGATTACTGCATACTGCTGCTGTTCATGAGCTGCGGCCTGCGAGTTTCCGAGCTGGTGGGTATAAATCTCAGCGACCTTTCCAAGGACTCCATCCGCGTCCACGGCAAGGGTAATAAGGACAGATTGGTGTTCATAACTCCCGAGGTAAGGGAGGCTATAGACGATTACCTGCAGCTGCGCAGCGAAACGGAAATAGAGCCAGGTCACGAAAACGCACTGTTTATCAGCCGCAATCTCCGCAGGATAAGTGTGCGCGGCGTACAGAAAATGGTGGAAAAGAACCTGAAGCTGGCAGGGCTGGATACCAACCAGATATCCACCCATAAGCTGCGCCATACGGCGGCTACGCTGATGCTGCAGAACGGCGTAGATGTTCGCACACTGCAGGACGTATTGGGCCATGAAAGCCTAAATACCACGCAGATATATACCCATGTTGAGGATACGGGACTGCGTGAAGCGGCGCGGGCAAATCCCATAGCAAAAAGAAAAAGAGGTCGGGGCTGACCCGACCTCTTTGGTGATATTACTGCTTGGCGAATTCTGTCGCATGGGGAAGATTCCAGTGGAACTTTACCGCCAGCATACGAATGATAATAACAAGGGCAAAGCCCGATATCATGCTCACTCCCGAACCGGCAAGGTTCCAAAGGAGCGTGCACAGAATAGCGCCGGCGATGGCAGCGCAGGCGTAGATATGCTTTACGAATATGTAAGGTCTGTCACCGGCGAAAAGGTCACGGATAACTCCGCCGCCTACGCCGGTAAGAACGGCAACGAATACGGTGAGAAAAATGTTGCTGCTGAAGCCCGCGTCTATGGCTACCCTTGCGCCGCATACGGTGAAAATACCGAGACCGGCAGCGTCGCTTATGAGCATCACAAGCTCATATACCCGGTTGTTTTCAAAAATCTTATGTCGCGCCGCGAGAATGAAAATCACTATGGACACGGCGATAGCCAGCAGGGCATTGGTGGGATTGCGGAAGGCTGCGGGAGGCGTAATGCCGAGGATAAGGTCGCGGATTATTCCGCCGCCTACCGCCGTGGTAAGACCGAGGATACATACGCCGAAGATGTCCATGTTCTTTTTAAGACCCGTGATAGCGCCGGAAATGGCGAAAGCTATCGTGCCGATAATTTCAAAAATCAGAATGAAAATGCTCATGCTGAACGCCTCCAAAAAATAAAAGTACACCTTGCCTTCTCGGCAAAATGTACTCCGCGAATATATTTACAGAGGGCGGTCCAAGAATGGTCCTTTTACCTGAGAGCATTACCCCTTCGGTGACTGCAGCGCAGTTCTCTCCCAATCTCTTCATACCGCTGTGACTGAATTATAATACGCTTTTTATTTATGTCAAGAGGGTTGACCGATGAAAATTATTTTTCCCGACTATTACGATGACTTCAAATGTACTGCCTCGGCCTGCCGCCATAACTGCTGCATTGGCTGGGAAATAGACATAGACGAGGATAGCCTTGCCTATTACCGCTTGGTGGGCGGCGACTTCGGCAAACGGCTGAAAAAGAATATATCCCGCCGCCCTTCGCCCCACTTTATACTGGGCGCAAATGAGCGCTGCCCCTTTTTGAACGGGGACAATCTCTGCGATATTTATACCGAACTGGGCGAGGAGCGTCTGTGTCAGATATGCTCCGACCACCCGCGCTTCCGTAACTTCTATTCCGGCAGCACCGAGATAGGCTTGGGGCTTTGCTGTGAAGCGGTGGCCGAGCTTGTGCTGAGCAGGGAAGAGCCGGTGAGATTTCTTTTCAGCGAGGACGATGATCCTGCGGAAAAAGCAGACGAGCTTGAAAAGAATGTGCTGAAAACCAAGTATGATGTGCTTGGCCTGCTGCAGGACAGACGTATGCCCCTGAGTGAGCGTGTAGAAAAGGCGCTGGAGCTGTGTTCTGCCCGGCTTCCGAAGCTGAAAACCGCCGAACTGGCGAGGTTTTTCCTTTCACTGGAGCGCCTGGACGAGAAGTGGACTGCGGTGCTGACCGAGCTTGAGAGTGCGGCAGACATTGATTTTGTGGGCTTCGGGAAATACGCCGAAAAGTTCAGTCATGAATATGAGCAGCTGGCGGTGTACTTTGTTTACCGCCACTTCGGAAGTCAGATATTTGAGAGCTGTAAAGCGGGTGCGATGGGGCTTGCCGCGCTGAGCCTGCAGCTGCTGTATACTATCGGCGCTATGGAGTATACGAAAAACGGTAAGTTTGAATTCACGGAAAGGTGCGAGCTGGTGCGGCTCTATTCCGCGGAGATAGAGTATTCGCAGGAGAATATAGATGTGCTTCTGGACTCTTTCTAAGGTTAACAATAAACAGCGGAGGGGAAACCCCCTGCTTGTTTTATGACAATAGTATAGTAGGAATGGGCTTGACAATTCCGTGAAAATAACTGAAAATTGGCGTGCCCCTGCGTGGTCGCCCGTTTGTGCTTTCAAACGAAGCAATTTGAATTAATTTGAAACGGTTTTTCTTTTCCCCAAAAGCTCCGCGGATGCCGCACCGCCGATTATGAGTACCCCGCCCAGTATCTGCATGGGGAGCAGCACTTCCTTGAGGAATATCACGGAGAAGAATACTGCGGAAAGGGGCTCAAGGTAACCCAAAATCGCTACGGACTGAACGGGCAGCCTGCCCATGGAGGAGAAATACATATAGCTGACGATGCCGGTGTTTATTACGCCCAGTATCAGTATGGCGGGGATACTTGCGGCGGTTATGGGAATGGCAAAGCCCTGCTTTATGCCCACGAATACCGCCACCGTCACAAAGGCGGCTATAAGCTGGAACATGGTGCCTTCAAGGCCGTCTATCTCAGCCGACAGCTTTTTGAGGATTATCATGAACGCGTAGGTCACGGCGGACATTATGCCGCAGATAAGACCTACCGCATCTCCGCTGCCTGCGACCTTTCCGTTTATAAAGCATACGCCGCAGAGCACGGCGGCAAAGCCGATTATCTTGACGGGAGTAAGCTTTTCACGGAAGAGAATGGGGGAGAGCGCCATTACTATCACCGGCCCACAGTAATTGCACAGCGAGGCTATGCTGACGCCCAGGCGGACATAGCCTTCGTAAAGAAACAGCCAGCTTGAGCCGGTGCATATGCCCGAAAGGCAGAGAAACAGGAATGCCTTTTTCTTCTGCATGAAAGTGAATTTTTGGCGGGTGAGCAAAAATATCAGTACCATGGTAAGACTGCCGAGAAAAGTACGCATCAGCACTATTTCCCAACTGCTCAGGTCAATGAAGCTTGCCACAAGGCCGTTGGAGCCGAAAAGCAGCAGGGCGACTATGTATTTTACGTATGCGGCTTTCATTTGTTTCACACCTTGTGTAATGTAATACAGCCCCTGCGTTGTTGGCGCAGAGGCTGTTCTTTTATATGTTCTTGAGAACGTCGCTCATGTCGTACATACCGGGCTGGGTGATGCCTGCCATGAACTTGGCTGCCTTTACGGCACCTGCGGCGAAAACCTCACGGGAGTAAGCGGTGTGCTTGAACTCAATGACCTCGTCGGTGCCGGCGAAAATAACGGAGTGCTCGCCGGGGATAGTGCCGCCGCGCACGGCGGAAATGCCTATCTCCTTCTTGCCGCGGGGCTGACGGACGGTGCTGCGGTCATAGATGTACTCCGGATCGTAATCAAGGCCGTCCTTTGCCGCGTCGGCAAGCATAAGAGCGGTGCCGCTGGGAGCGTCCTTCTTCTGATTGTGGTGCTTTTCCACTATCTCAATGTCAAAGGTCTCGCCCATGATTTCGGCGGCGCGCTTGACAAGCTCGGTGAGTACGTTGATGCCCAGGGACATATTTGCGGATTTGAAAACGGGCATCTCGGCGGAAGCGGCCTTTATGGCCTCCAGCTGCTCGGGGCTGTAGCCGGTGGAGCAGAGGATAACGGGCACTTTCTTTGCCTTGCACCAGCTCAGCAGAGAGTCGAGAGCGGCAGGACTGGAAAAATCAACGACAACATCGGTGCTGCCTGCATATTCTAAAGGGTGGGAGTATACGGGATAGTCGGAAAGCTTGGCGGTGTTCTGATCGAAACCGGCGACTATCTCAAAGCCGCCGTCTGCCTTGGCGAGGCGGGTGACGACCTGACCCATTCTGCCGTTGCAGCCGGATATAATAAGCTTTATCATTTCGTTACCTCATTTGTATCAGCCGATGAGCTTAAGACCCACGTTTACCAGCTCGGCCTTGAGCTTCTCCACGTTTGCAGGCTCCATCTCGCACAGGGGCAGGCGCAGCTCGCCCACTTCGTAACCGAGAAGGTTCATGGCGGTCTTTACGGGAATGGGGTTGACCTCACAGAACATGGCGTTCATAAGGTGCAGATACTTGCGGTTCAGCTCGCGGGCTGCGGCGAAATCGTTCTGGAAGCAGTGCTCGCAGATATCGGCCATTACGCGGGGCAGGAAGTTGGAAAGGACGGAAATAACGCCCTGAGCGCCCATAGCCATCATGGGCAGGGTGAGAGCATCATCGCCGCTCCAGATGTAGAAGTCATCGTCGCAGATGCAGCGGGTCTCGTTGATGAGGTCAAAATTGCCGCTGGCTTCCTTGACGCCGATGATGTTGGGGTGCTTGGAAAGCTCCTTGTAGGTGGCGGCGGTGAAGCCGCAGCCGGTACGGCCGGGTACGTTATAGAGAATGATGGGCACATTTACGCTGTCGGCAATGACGTTGTAGTGACGGATAAGACCCTTCTGAGTAGCCTTGTTGTAATAGGGGGTGACCACCAGCAGGCCGTCCGCGCCGGACTTTTCGGCGTGCTCGGCCAGCATGACGGCGGCAGCGGTATCGTTGGAGCCTGCGCCTGCGATGATGCAGGTGCGGCCTGCGGCGTACTTTACGCAGAAGTCAACTGTTTCCATGTGCTCCTCGAGGGTCTGGGTGGCGCTTTCGCCGGTAGTGCCGCAGACTACCAGTGCAGCGGTGCCGCCAGCGATCTGCTCATCAATAATGTGCTTCATTGCCTCGAAGTTTATTTTGCCGTCCTTAAAGGGCGTTACAAGTGCGGTTGCGGAACCTCTGAACAGGGGCTGTTTCATTTGAAGTCATCTCCTTGGTATTACTTGCGGGTGATATAGTTTTCGGCGCAGAGAAGCTCGGCAAGAAGAACGGCTCCGCCGGCGGCGCCTCTGAGAGTGTTGTGGGAAAGTGCGATGAACTTATAGTCATACTGGCTGTCGGGGCGCAGACGGCCGATGGAAACAGCCATACCGTTTTCAAGCTCACGCTCGCTCTTGGTCTGAGGACGGTCGTTCTCCTCGAAATAGTGGAGGAACTGCTTGGGAGCGGAGGGCAGGTTCAGCTCCTGAGCGCGGCCCTTGAAGCTTGCCCAGCGGGAGGTGAAATCCTCGAGGGTGGGCTTCTTCTTGAAGCTTACGAAGGTGGCGGACATGTGACCATTGGTAACGGGCACGCGAATGCACTGAGCGGTGATGGCAGGCTCGGTTGCCTTCACGATCTCGCCGTTTTCCACGTGACCCCAGATCTTGAGAGGCTCCTGCTCGGACTTTTCTTCCTCGCCGCCGATGTAGGGGATAACGTTATCCACCATTTCGGGCCAGCGCTCGAAGGTCTTGCCTGCGCCGGAAATAGCCTGATAGGTGCAGACAAGGATCTTGTCGATGCCGAAGTCACGCATGGGGTGCAGAGCGGGAACGTAGTTTTGAATGGAGCAGTTGGACTTAACTGCGATAAAGCCGCGCTTGGTGCCGAGGCGTTCCTTCTGGGCGGCGATAACGTCCAGATGCTCGGGGTTCAGCTCGGGAACTACCATGGGGACGTCGGGAGTCCAGCGGTGTGCGCTGTTATTGGAAACAACGGGGCACTCCAGCTTTGCGTAACACTCTTCAAGAGCGCGTATTTCGTCCTTTTTCATATCAACGGCGCAGAAAATGAAATCAACTGCGTCGGCGATCTTTTCAGCGTCTTCCACTGCGTCCATAACAACGATGGACTTAGCCTTCTCGGGCAAAGCGGCTTCCATTGCCCAACGGCCTGCAACGGCCTCCTCGTAGGTTTTGCCTGCGCTGCGGGTGCTGGCGGCGAGAACGGTAAGCTCAAACCAGGGGTGCTCGGCGATGAGGGTAATAAAGCGCTGACCGACCATTCCGGTCGC
Source organism: uncultured Oscillospiraceae bacterium (assembly GCA_964472725.1). Lineage (GTDB taxonomy): Bacteria > Bacillota > Clostridia > Oscillospirales > Oscillospiraceae > RGIG6375. The sequence continues at coordinate 35,580 of CAYYLZ010000011.1, read as the reverse complement.
GCCGACTATACCAACTTTATACTTTTCCATATATAAAACCTCCTGACAAATAAAGGCAAATATCATTGTACGTATTGCAAAAAACTGCATTTTTGCTATAATAAGAAAAATGTCGAATTTTAACGGCGTTTAATACGAACATGTTGATTTCTAAAAATTATAACTTATGCGATATAAGGTGTCAACGGTGTAAATGACTAAAAAGCATAACGTTTGGAGAGTAAAATGAAGAGAAAATGCATTCAGAGAGTCGTGATGGCAGTTCTTGCGGTAGCGGCTGTACTTACGGGAGTGATTTTTACCCCTGCCGGCAGCGAGGTTTCCGCAGCGTATGAGCCTGAAACAACTATGATGAAGATAGGCCTGTACTACGGCGCCGATGAAATGGCTGCAGCCAATCTCCTCAATGAGATAGGCAGCGGCTATACCTTCGGTTATTTCGATTCGGCCCGTGAGTTTCACCCTGTAGGCGAAACCGACGAAACCGCTATCACCATGATGAAGGACTGGACTATGTACCTTTCCGGCGGCAAGTACTATGACGAGGTGCCGAAAAGCGAATACGAGGTCGTAGGATGCTACCATATCCGCCTTAACATTGAGTTTGCCGCTTTTGAGGACGCAGTCGTTGTCGCTCAGGAATATTCCGACGCATTCCCGGCCTTCCACAACGGCGCGTGGTACGTATGCGTGGGCAGCTATACTTCCGCGGCAGACGCGGAGGCAGCTTTGGTTGAACGCGGCCTTGACGGTATCGCCATGACGGCAAGCTCCTCCTGCGTGACCGTTGTTGCTACCAATACTACCCGCATACTCTTCCAGTTTGATTACGGCACCTCTGCGTCCTTGGCGGTAATGCCCCGCCCCGACGAGAGCGGCGCCAAGCCTCAGACCTGGTTTAGAAACTATAAGTACTACGGCGCATTCCAGTATACGCGCCTTACCGGCGGCGATATTACAGTAGTAAACGTCGTGGATATGGAAGACTATATCAAAGGCGTGATCCCTTACGAGATGAATACCCGGTGGCCTTTGGAGGCGCTTAAGGCTCAGGCAATATGCGCAAGAACATACGCGGCGCTCCGCTTTGACGCTCATAAGAGCTATGGCTTTGACCTTTGCCGCACCGTATGCTGCCAGAGCTATTACGGTACAAACTCGGCAGGCGAGGGCAGTGATGCCGCGGTAGATGAGACCGCCGGCGAATACATCACCTATAATGACGAGCTTTGCAACGTATTCTACTTCTCCTCGGACGGCGGCGCCACCGAGGATTGCGAGAACGTATTTACCCAGCCCCTGCCTTATCTGCGCGGCGTTTACGATCCCTATGAGGAATATGTTGAAACCGGCAGAAAAAACTGGACATTTACCTACACTGCGGAAGAAATAACCAATATCCTGCAGTCCAAGGGCTATAACTGCTCCAGCATTGTAAGTGTAACGCCCACGTATACCGCCATGGGTAATATCTACTCCCTTAAGTTTACCGACTCCAACGGAAAGAACTGGACGTTCTCCAAATATAACGCCAGCTCCATACTGTACAGCTCCATGTATGGCAAATATACATACAGCATGCGCTTTACCGTGAAAGGCGAGGGACAGCCGGACAATACCATTCTTTACGCAAATGACAACGGGAACGTTCTTGAGGATATGGGCGAGGTATACGCCATCGGCAGCGACGGCACTGTGCAGAAAATTACAAATCAGGGGACCCTCAGCGTGCTCACCGGCAGCGGTGTGGAGGAAGTCTCCATCATTGGCAGCGGCGCGACCATTACCGCAGACAGATATGTAGTCAGCGGTTCCGGTTGGGGACACAATGTCGGTCTGAGCCAGTTCGGCGCAAAGGCGATGGCGGAGCAGGGTAAAACCTATAAGGAAATTCTTGAATTTTACTTTACCGGAGTTACAGTTGGATGAAAACAAGTGATTTTTTCTATGACCTGCCCGAAGAGCAGATAGCCCAGACCCCCCTGGAAAAGCGTGACCATTCCCGCCTTATGCTGCTGGGAAAAGAAAGCGGCAGCGTGGAGCACCATATGTTCTATGAACTGCCGGATTTTCTGCAGAAGGGCGATTGCCTTGTGCTCAACGACTCGAGAGTGCTGCCTGCGAGAATTTTCGGCAAGCGCGAGACCGGCGGCGCCGTGGAGGTGCTGCTGCTCAATGATAAGGGCGGAGGTGTATGGGAGTGCATGACCCGCCCCGGAAGAAAGACCGAGCCGGGCGTAAAACTGATTTTCGGCGAGGGCAAGCTCACTGCCGAGGTGCTTGATAAGCTGCCCGGCGGCAACCGCCTTATAAAGTTTTTCTACGATGGTATTTTCCTTGAGATACTTGAGGAGCTGGGCAAAATGCCGCTCCCACCCTATATAAAGGAAGAACTGCAGGACTCCGAGCGTTATCAGACGGTTTATTCCCGCCACATCGGTTCTGCCGCCGCGCCTACCGCAGGCCTGCACTTTACCAAGGAACTGCTGGCTCAGCTGGAGGAAAAGGGCGTGGAGGTGTGCTACGTAACGCTCCATGTCGGCCTCGGCACTTTCCGTCCCGTCAAGGAGGAAACTGTAGAGGAACATGAAATGCACGCCGAGTACTGCGTTATAGACGCCGAAACTGCCGAAAAGGTGAACCGTGCAAAGCGTGAGGGACGCAGAGTCATCTCTGTGGGAACCACCAGCTGCCGCACTCTTGAGGCGGTGTCCGACGAAAACGGTATGCTCAAAGAGCACTCCGATTGGATAAACATCTATATCTATCCCGGCTATAAGTTCAAGTGTATCGACGCGCTGGTGACTAATTTCCACCTGCCCGAAAGCACTCTCATTATGCTGGTATCCGCTCTCGCAGGCCGCGAAAACGTGCTTGCCGCCTATAATACGGCAGTGCGCGAGGGCTACCGGTTCTTCAGCTTCGGCGACGCAATGTTTATCAGCTAAAAATTTCATAGCAGAGTAGAAAAGCGGTTTCTCCGGAAAAGGGGAGGCCGCTTTTGGATATATGCGGCAAAAAATCATGCGTGTTGCAGCCGGTTGTGTTCCATGCCGAAAAAGACTTACATAATATGCTGAAAAATGTTCAATCTTGCATCTTGCTAAAATTCCGTTTTTTGGGTATTATTTAAGCGTAAAGAAACCTGTTTCCGTCAAACGGAATTTTGCGGATTTTACGGGTATCAATGATTGGAAATCAAAGAATTGATATAACATTTCGGATAAGGAGTGTGGCACATGAGTAAACTCACCGATATCATGAAAAATCGCATGGCATTCTCTTTCGAGCTGTTTCCACCGAAGACCGAAAAGGGTACTGCAACCCTGCTGGGTGAAGGCGGCGTACTGGATAAGCTGATGACCATGAAGCCTGACTATATTTCCTGCACCTACGGCGCCGGCGGCACCAATGTCGGTCTGCAGGTTCCCGTGCTGGACGCTATCAAGGAAAAGGGTGCAGACCCCGTAGCTCACTTTACCTGCATCGGCAATACCCGCGAGGGTATCCGTCAGCAGCTGCAGAATTATCTCGACCACGGTATCGAAAATGTCCTCGCGCTGCGCGGCGACCTGCCCTTCGGCTGGACAGGTACCGGCGGCGACCTGCGTTACGCTACCGAGCTGGTAAAGTTTATCCGCGACGAATTCGGCGATAAGTTTACCATTGCCGTTGCCGGCTCTCCCGAGGGTCACATTGCCTGCCGCAGCCTTGAGGCTGATATTTCCTTCCTTAAGCAGAAGCAGGACGAGGGCGCCGACTTCATCATGACTCAGCTTTGCTGGGATATGGATCAGTTCCGCCGCTGGATGGACGCTATCCGCAAGGCAGGCATCACCATGCCCGTCGATGTGGGTATCATGCCCGTTCTCGCCATGGACTCCACTATCAACATGGCTCTTTCCAGAAACGGCTGCGTTATCCCCAGAGCCCTCAGCGAGATAATCTCCAAGCACTGGATATTCCCCAATCCCTTTGCACCCAATGAGTCCGAGGAGTCCATCGCTGCCAAGAAGGCCGCCTTCCTTGAAGCGGGTCTTGAGTATACTGTAAGACTTATCGACGAGTATCGCGTATGCGGTATTTCCGGTATCCATCTTTATGCACTCAATAAGTATGAGCATGTTGCCCGACTGGTAGAGATGTCCGGCATAAAGGATATGTAATTGCGTTTTGTGACCTTCGGGCAGAAATGTCCGAAGGTCTGCCTGAAAACAGCAGAGGAGGCTGTCACATGAGCGATTTTGTCAATAAAACCTGCGCGGAATTTTCCCGACAGCTGGCGTCGAGCGCCCCGGTACCCGGCGGCGGTGGAGCGGCGGCACTTGTGGGCGCGTTGGGAGCGGCGCTTGCGTCTATGGTCTCAAATCTGACCATTGGCAAGAAAAAGTACGCCGCTTACGAGAATGACCTCATACAGCTGCTTGAAAAGTCAGATGCACTGCGGGATGAGCTTCTTTCTCTTGTCGATAAGGACGCAGAGGCCTTTGAGCCTCTTTCCAAGGCTTATTCCATACCCAAGGACGACCCCGACAGGGAAAAAGTCATGGAAGAGTGCCTGCGGCTTGCCTGTACGGTGCCCATGGATATCCTTCGCGCGGCGGATAAGGTAGCCTGTCTGCTGCCGGAGCTGGTGGAAAAGGGAAGTGCCTACGCTGTAAGCGATGTAGGCTGCGCCGCGGCGTGCTGTAAGGCTGCAGCGCAGAGCGCCGGTCTGAATGTGTTTATAAACACGAAATTGATGAAGGATAAGGACTATGCCGCTGCCGCGGAAAAAGAGGCGGAGGAACTGATGAACCGCTGCGCCGCTATGACAGATGAAGCATACGACTGTGTGCTGGCAAAGCTTAGATAACGCGCACTGCGCAAGGAGGACTAATGGCTGAAATATTAAAGGGAGCACCGGTAGCTGCTGCAATCAACGCAAGAGTAGCCGCAGATATTGAAATGCTCAAGGAGAAAGGCGTCGAGCCCTGCCTGGCAATCGTGCAGCTGGGTAATAACGATGCGGATACCGCCTACGCCAACGGCGCAAAGAAAAAGTGCGCTACAATAGGCGTGGCCGTAAAGGACGTGGCGCTTGCTGCGGATATTTCAGAAGAAGAGCTGATAGGAAAAATAAACGAACTCAATGAAGATGCGGCAGTCCACGGCGTACTTCTTCTGCGTCCGCTGCCTGCTCATATAAACGATGACCATGTCCGTGCCGCTCTTAAGCCCGAAAAGGACATAGACGGTATTACCGATATATCTCTTGCCGGAGTATTTACCGGCAACAATGTGGGCTTTGCGCCCTGCACCGCTCAGGCCTGCATTGAGATAATTGACCACTACGGCATTGAGCTTAAGGGTAAAAGGGTATGCGTAATAGGCCGCAGCCTTGTGGTAGGCCGTCCTGTTGCCATGATGGCGCTTCGTAAGAACGCCACTGTGACCATCTGCCACAGCAGCACTGTGGATATCGAGGCTCAGGCAAGACGGGCTGAGATAGTTATTGCGGCAATAGGCAAGGCGGGCGCGGTAAACAGCCGCTACATTTCTGCCGGACAGACACTTATAGATGTGGGTATCAATGTGAACGCCGAGGGCAAGCTCTGCGGCGATGTGGACAGTGCCGCAGCCGATGCTGTGGCTGCAGCCTATACTCCCGTTCCCGGCGGCGTAGGCTCTGTAACCACCTCTGTACTTATCTCTCACGTCGTTGAAGCGGCAAAGAGAGCGGCAAAATAATTGAGTTTAACCGCACAAGGCGCGGGTTTCAGTACCGTGCCTTGTGCGCGGCTTTGTTTTTGGACTTGAAATAAATCGCGATGCAGTATACAATCAAAAGATGCAGATGCCTTTGATGTATATGCACCACAGAGAGGATGAGAGGTTATGAACGATACGAAAACTCAGCTTGCCAATGTGGGCGCGGCAGCCCTTGCGGGCTTGTCCATAAGCATTGGCGGAATGGCACTTCTCAAGCAGGGAAATGGCTTTGGAACCGTACTTTTCAGCATTGGCCTTATTGCGGTATTTATTCTTGGTGGCAGACTTTGCACCGGTATGTTCGGTTACGTCAACAGCGGTAAAACCGCCATCAACGCGCTTATTGCTCTCCTTGTGAACGCTATCGTCGCATATATATGCGGTGCTCTTTATAAAGCCTGCTGCGGAGAAGCGGCTACCATGGCGGCAAAGCTTGCCAAGCCTTTGTATCACGTTTTCCTCAGCGGTACAGTCTGCGGTGTTCTCATCTACATAGCGGTCGAGGGCTGGAAGCAGACCGGTCAGTATCTGGCTATCATCATGCCCGTTGCCGCCTTCGTTGGCATCGGTGCGGAGCATTGCGTAGCAGACGCGTTCTTTATCGGCGCAAGTAAGCTTGACGGATATACCGTTGTATGGTGGCTTTGCTCCGTGGCCGGCAACTTTGTCGGCGCTCAGCTGGCTGGCTTCCTTAAGCTTAAGGTAAAGCCCGCCGCAACTACAAACAGTACGAAAGGGTAAAACATGGCTTTTAAAGTTATTTGTACCGACGGCAACGCCCGCCGCGGTGAATTCACTTCTCCCCATGGAACCGCGCAGACACCTGTGTTTATGAATGTAGGTACTCAGGCTGCCATCAAGGGCGGCCTTTCCGCAGGCGACCTTGAACAGATAGGTTGTCAGATAGAGCTTTCCAACACATATCACCTCAGCTTGAGACCCGGCCCCCACGTTGTAAAATCCCTTGGCGGACTGCATAAGTTCATGGGCTGGAATAAGCCCATACTCACCGACAGCGGCGGATTTCAGGTGTACTCTCTTGCCGAAACCAAGAACATAAAGGAAGAGGGAGTTACCTTCAAATCCTATATAGACGGACGCAAGATATTTATGGGTCCCGAGGAGAGCATGGCGATACAGTCCGCTCTCGGCTCCGATGTGGCAATGGCCTTTGATGAGTGCGTTGAGATACCTTCGCCCTACGAGTATTTCAAGAACAGCTGCGACAGAACCTATCGCTGGCTGCTGCGCTGTAAGGAAGAGCTGACCCGCCTTAATTCCATGGACGACGCGGTAAACCCCGGTCAGATGCTTTTCGGCATCAATCAGGGCGGCGTGTTCAAGGATCTGCGCGTTGACCACATGAAGCGTATCCGTGAGCTTGACCTGCCCGGCTACGCCATCGGCGGTCTGGCAGTAGGCGAAACCGCAGAGGAAATGTACGAGATACTGGAGGCCGTAACTCCCGAAATGCCTCAGGACAAGCCCCGCTACCTTATGGGCGTAGGCACTCCCGAGAATATTATCGAGGGCGTAAGAAGAGGCGTTGACTTCTTCGACTGCGTAATGCCCTCCCGCAACGGCCGCCACGGCAAGCTGTTCACATGGTCGGGCGTAGTAAACATAAAGAATGAAAAATACAAATACGACGACTCTCCCATAGACCCGGATTGCGATTGCCCGGTCTGCCGCCGCTATTCCAAGGCATATCTGCGCCACCTTTTTGCGGCAGGGGAGATGCTGGCAATGCGTCACGGCGCCATGCATAATCTGTATTTCTACAATAAGCTCATGGAGAAAATCCGTGCCGCAATAGAAGAGGGCAGATTTGAAGAGTTCCGCGCCGAATTTTATGCAAAGTATTTGCAAAAATAAGCTTGCTATTTTGGGTACAAGCATATATAATTATTCTGTTATACAAAAAATAAATGGAGGTTACGTACTTTGGGCAACTTTTCTTATATTTTGATGTTTGTTGTTCTTATCGTAGTATTCTACTTCTTCCTTATCCGTCCCGAGAATAAGAAGAAGAAGCAGCTTGAGGACATGAGAAATCAGCTCGCCGTGGGTGACGAGATCACCACTATCGGCGGCATTGTTGGCAAAATCGTAAACATCAAGGACGATTTTATCACCTTTGAGACCGGCGAGGATCGTGTTCGTATGCAGGTCACCAAGTGGGCCATTTCCACCAAGGGCAAGGAAACCAACCAGAAGTAAGCTGAATTTTATCGCCTTCCGAAGAATAGGATGTTATATCCACATTCTTCGGGAGGTTTTTTTATGCAGAAAATTATGAGGAACAAAACGCGCAGGGGAGAGAAAAGCGTTGCCGACGCTTTCGGAAGAGGTCTTATCGTGGCAACAGTAGGAGAACTTTGCCTGCTGGCTATAGCGGCAGCGCTGACTTCCGGCGGCGTTGCCGCGGAGAATATAATGCATATCTTGGCTGCGGTATGCGCAGCGGTGAGTTCTTTTGCGGGCGCTTTTATATGCGCGCTGGCAGCGCCAAAGCTGACGTTGCCTCTTGCTCTCGGAGTTGGCGCGGCGCAGTTTGCGCTGAATTTTGCGATAGGCATGCTGCTTTCGGAGGGAAGCGGATTTACTCCTTTGATGCCTGCCGCGTTTATAATCGGAGCTGCCGCCGCCGGTGTTCTTTCTGCAGTGAAAAAAGGTGGGAAATAAGAGAGAAAACGCCTCTTTCGCATAAGTTTACATAACTAAAAACGCAAGCTGACAACATCTTGTGCTCAAGACGCTGCACGATACCGATATATGGAGAAAAAGCACGTAAATAGGGCTGGAATTTACTGTGGTAAATTATTGGTATACATAATAAGGTTTACATAATGTATTGGCAAAATAGACAAAAATAATTATATTCCCGCTTTCGCCTTGAACTGTGATAGAATTTGTAATATATTGTTACCTACCGCCTCTGCGGTTCGGACGGTGGAATGTTTCGGTGCCCGCGACATAGGATAAGCTATGGAGGTGGACGGGCATGAAACGTATAAGGAAGATAAATAATTCAGGGCAAAGCGGTGGCATGGCAGCTTTTGCCGTGTGTTCGATGTTTTTGCTGCTGGGTGCGGTAGCCGGATGCTTTTCCGGCGCCCATACAGGAAGCCTTGCCGTTTCCTGGACTGAAGACGCAAAGAGCTTTGGTGAATATCTGGCGGTGAACCTTGTTGCCGTAGGTGCGGCTCTTGTTTTGGGAAGCTCCTGCATAGGATTTTTTCTGCTGCCGATACTTTCTGCCGCCGCCGGATTTATCTGCGGATTTATTATGACGGCGGCGATGCTGCTGAGCGGCGGTTGGAGCGCAGCCTTTATGCATTGCGGCTGGTTCATAGCTATCGCGCTGCCGGTGTTTACCGTGCTTTGCGCCTGCGCCATGCGCGCTTCCGCTGCTGCCTTCAAGGTGCTTACCGCGGGAGTAAGACCGGAAGCGGAAGCGCTGAATTGTTTTGTTAAAGTACTCATGATATCCGTTGCGCTGGCAGTGCTGCTGGCCATTGCGGCAGCTGCCGTATAAAGATACGAAAGGAGGGGAGACCGTGAGTGATGCCGAAATTCTTCGCAGCTTTGAAGATTACCTGAAAAATCAAAAAAAGGTCTCTGCCAATACCCTGCTTTCGTATTTGAGAGATGTAAACCGCTTCCAAAGCTATATCAGCGCTCAGCGTGGGCTGGAAATAATGCGGGTCAAGGACGATGACGTGGCTGAGTATATTCAAGGCCTTCGTCGGGAAGGTCGCTCCGCCGCAACGCTGTCCCGCACAGTTGCCTCCATAAAGTGCCTTTATGAGCAGCTTGTATGCGAGGGACGAGTGCCCATAAATCCTGCGAGAAGCGTTGAACTGGAAAAGCAGCCCCGCAAGCTGCCGGAGATACTTACCAGTAAGGAAGTCGAGCTCTTCCTTGAGCAGCCCGACCCCAGCGATATGAAGGGTATCCGCGATAGAGCAATGCTGGAGCTGCTTTATGCCACCGGAATGCGGGTGAGCGAGCTTATAACCCTCGATATCGACGATATCAATCTCTCCGTCGGTATAATCCGCTGCCGCAGCAAGGAGAAGGAGCGTATTATCCCCATGTATTCCATGGCGGTCAAGGCCATTTCGGACTATGTGGAGAAGGTTCGCATGAGTATGATAGCCCATGCCGATGAAGATGCGCTTTTCGTGAATATGAACGGTGAGCGAATGTCCCGTCAGGGGTTTTGGAAGATAGTAAAGACCTATCAGATAAAGGCGGGGATAACAAAGGAGATAACTCCCCATACCCTGCGCCATTCTTTTGCGGCGCATCTGCTGGAAAACGGCGCCGACCTGCATTCGATCCAGGAAATGTTGGGCCATTCGGACTTGTCATCCACACAGATTTACGCTAAAATAGTTAAAAAGCAGCTCAAGGACGTATATAAAAAAGCACATCCAAGAGCCTAAGACATGGGAGAAAGATATTTCAAATGAGCTTATTCAGACCTTACAAATATAAATCAAGACCGGATCTTGAAAGCAATGCACCCGTAAAGCACGGATTTTTCCTGTTCTTTGAACTGTTCTTCAGAAAATTCTGGCGCTTTATAACCCTTAATATCTACTATTTCCTTGTGACCCTGCCCATGCTGATAATGGTCTACTTCATGATCAACGGATACTTTGCAGACCAGCTTATCAGTGAGAGCGGCGAGTTCATGGACATGCTGCCCGGTATCGGTATCTTTGCCTCTATCGTCAGCTATATCCCCAGCTTCCTGCATACTCCGCTTGTGATACTTTCCATAATCCTCTATGGCCCCGCAACTATGGGTATCACCTATATCTTCCGCAATTTCGCAAGGGAAGAGCATGCATGGATGTCTGATTTCGTTTCCCGTGGCTGGGCGAACTTCAAGCAGGGATTGTTCTTCGGTATCCTTGACGTTATCGTGGTTTGGCTGCTGGCAAACGGTATTCTCGGCGATTTCGCTTTCGGCGCGGGCGAGGCTGCGGCGGTATTCGGTATCGTTGTAAAGACCCTGTCTGTTATCGCTCTTATAGTGTACCTTTTCATGCGTCACTACTTCTATATGATCGCCGTAACGGTAAATCTCAGCTGCTTTGCGATACTCAAGAACTCCTGGTATTTCGTAGTGCTTGGCTTCTGGCGTAATCTCTGGGCAGGCTTTGTGTGCCTGCTTGCCCTTGTGGTATGTTTCTTTACGCTGCCCCTTGTCAGCCTCATCACGCTGCCCTTCCTGTTCTATTCCTTCACAGGCTTTGTGGTGGTGTTTACCTGCTATCCCGTAGTGAAGAAATACATCATAGTTCCTGCCCTTGAGCAGGAGGCTGCGGCAAAGGGCGAGGCTGTCGGTGAGGACAAGCCTGAAGAAAATGAAGAAACGGAAACGGAAACGGAAACGGAAACGGAATAATCTGATATCATATATAACGCCCTGCACTTCGGTGCAGGGCGTTTGCCGTAGCAAAATCGTACAACTGTTCCTTTTTGGGTTGCCTTATCGGGTGGGACGTGATACAATAAACAAAAGTATGCGATTTTGAGGAAACGGAGAACGGTATGGTCATTTTAGGTCTTGACCCGGGCATTGCAACGGTTGGCTTCGGCATAATCAGCTCGGAAAACGGAAAGCAGCGCGCCATAACCTACGGCGCAATAACTACGCCTGCAGGACTGCCGTTGTCTGAACGCCTTGAGTCGATTTATAATGACTGCAATCAGCTTATAGAAAGCTTTCAGCCAGACGCGATAGCCATAGAAGAGCTGTTCTTCAATACCAACCTCAAAACCGGCATTGCCGTTGCCCACGGCAGGGGAGTACTGCTCCTTTGCGGAAAGCAGCATGACGTTCCCATGTTTGAATATACGCCTTTGCAGGTGAAGCAGTCCGTGGTTGGATATGGCAGAGCAGAGAAAAAGCAGGTAATGGATATGGTAAAGCGCCTGCTGGGTCTTGAAAAAATTCCCCGCCCCGATGATGCGGCCGATGCGCTGGCGCTGGCTATCTGCCATGCCCGCGCGGTATCGTCTCTGCTTTATGATCAGTGGGGCGATAAGGAACACTCCACTACGTAAGGAGAAAGAATAATGTTTTATTATCTCAACGGAATTATAGCCCACATGGAGGCTAATCTTGCCGTAGTGGACTGCGGCGGAGTTGGCTACGCCTGCCACACCACCATGAAGACTCTCGCGGCTCTGAAAACAGGCGAGAAAGCCAAGCTTTTTACATACTGCAACATAAAGGAAGACGCGTTTGACGTTTTTGGCTTCATCAGTCAGACGGAGCTTAACTGCTTCAAACTGCTTATAAGCATATCCGGCGTCGGCCCCAAGGCCGCCCTTTCCATTCTCTCCTCCAGCTCGCCCGAAGACCTGGCGCTGGCGGTAGCCTCCGGCAACGAAAAGGCGCTGACAATTGCTCCCGGTATAGGCAAGAAGCTGGCGCAGCGCATATTGCTCGAACTCAAGGACAAGCTTGGCAAGGAACTGGGCGATCTTTCCGGCGGCTCTGACTGGGGACCCATTGTCAGCGGCGGCGCTTCCGGCGGCAAGCTGGCGGATATTACCGCGGCTCTTTCCGTGCTGGGTTATGCTCCCAACGAGATAAACGCCGCCCTCAAGGGCGTTGATGTGGAAAACCTCAGCGTCGAAGAGGCAATAAAGCTCGTATTGAAGAAGTCTTTGAAATAAAAAGGATAGGTCATACACATGAGTATTGATTTTACCAAGGATATAGGCTTTGATAAGGAACTCACAAGCCCCTCCTTCGTATCCGAGGACGACGGTGAGGTCAGCCTGCGTCCGCAGACCTTGTCCGAGTATATCGGTCAGGAGAAGGCAAAGGGCAACCTTAAGGTGTTTATCGAAGCGGCAAAAAGAAGACAGGAGCCTCTTGACCACGTCCTGCTTCACGGCCCTCCGGGTCTCGGCAAGACCACGCTGGCTACGATCATCGCAAATGAGATGGGCGTAAATATCCGAAAAACCTCCGGCCCCGCCATTGAAAAGCCCAAGGATCTTGCGGCGCTGCTTACCAACCTTAACGATAACGATATCCTTTTCGTTGACGAAATTCACCGCATGAACCGCTCCGTGGAGGAGATACTCTATCCCGCCATGGAGGACAATGAGATAGACATCATTATCGGTCAGGGTCCTTCGGCCAACTCCATTCGCCTTGAACTGAAAAAGTTCACCCTTATCGGAGCGACCACCCGTTCAGGTCAGCTTTCCGCGCCCCTGCGCGACCGCTTCGGCGTTATTCTCAAGCTGGAGCTTTATGAGCCCGAGGCACTGCAGAAGATAATCGAGCGAAGCGCCGGTTTGCTGAAAATTGAGATAGATAAGGGCGGTTCAATGGAGATAGCCAAGCGCTCCCGCGGTACGCCGAGAATCGCCAACCGCATGCTGCGCCGCGTGCGCGATTTCGCCCAGGTCTGCGCCGACGGTGTCATCACCCGTGAGGTAGCCGACGACGCTCTCAACCGTCTTGAAATAGACCATCTCGGCCTCGACGCCATAGACCGCAGACTGCTCACCAGTATCATCGTCAATTACGGCGGCGGCCCCGTTGGTCTTGAGACCCTTGCCGCCACTATCAACGAGGAAGCTATCACCATCGAGGACGTTTACGAGCCCTTTCTGCTGCAGCAGGGCTTCCTTACGAGAACACCCCGCGGACGCTGCGCCACCCGCCTTGCCTATGAGCATCTGGGAATTCCCTTTGACGCCGAGCCTCAGCGCGTCAAGGGCGTTATCGAAGGTCAGCAGAAGATGGAAATTTAACAGAATTTTAATATAAAAGCTCCCGTAAAACCTTGAAAAACGGTACACACACGGTGCGTTTGTTAAAATTTTCATTGGGTACTCTTGACAATCAGGAGAGGCGCATATATAATAAAAGCCGCAAAGTGGGTATATTATGTTTATGAAGCATTCAAACGATCTTAGCGATGAGCAGCTGCAAAGTTTGGCCAAGTCCGGAAGTCTGGATGCGGAAGAAGAGCTTATAAAGAGATACAGCATAGTTGTTAAAGCGCGCGCCCGCGCCTGTTTCCTTGTGGGAGGCGACAGTGAGGATCTTATCCAGGAGGGAATGATCGGGCTGGTTTCAGCCATTCGTAATTATTCTCCCGAGGGCGGAGCATCGTTTAAAACCTATGCCGAGCTTTGCATCAAGCGCAGGCTCTATTCAGCTATAAGAGCCTCATACAGCAAGAAAAACGTCTCTATAGATGATTGCTTATCCCTTGAATCCCCCTTTTTTGACGAAAATCAGGCAGATACATTAAATGATTTGCACCATGCTTTCCAGCGAGGACCCGAGGACGAAATAATCGACAGGGAAAACACCAACGATTTCTGGGAAAATTTCCTTTCCTGCCTCTCCAAACTTGAAGCTGAAATATTAGGTTTTTACTTAAAGGGACTGTCATATCAGGAAATAGCTTCAGAAATCAACCGGCCCGCCAAGTCCATTGACAACGCGGTCCAGCGCGTCAGGAAGAAGCTGACGCAATTCATTAGTTCCGGCGATATCAGCAAAAGCTGAACGCAATATAGCCCTAAAAGGGCAAGATTTTGTCAAAAGTGAGGATTTTCTAATGTACGAAGACAAGACACTGGTTTGTAAGGAATGCGGCAATGAGTTTGTTTTCACTGCCGGCGAGCAGGAGTTCTACGCTGAGAGAGGCTTCCAGAACGAGCCCCAGCGCTGCAAGCCCTGCCGTGATGCAAGAAAGAACGCTGCCAGAGGCCCCAGAGAGTTCTTTACCGCTACCTGCGCTAACTGCGGCGGCGAGGCAAAGGTTCCCTTTGAGCCCAAGTCTGACAGACCTGTTTACTGCAGCGACTGCTTCGCTCGCATGAGAGAGCAGTAATCTGCCAACAAATTAGTACAAGACAAAAGACGCCATCGGCGTCTTTTGTTTTTCTATTTACCTCAAATATACTATTGAATTTACATTGTGATTGAGTTATAATAACTCCGTTATACGGTATGTTTTTCGTATAACAGAAAAAATGTAAACCAAGCGCTTCGGCGCGAACTTATATATGGAGGCAGATAAATATGTTTGTAATGAAAAGAGATACTCAGATCGCCGATATCCTGGAGCTTGCTCCCGAAGTAATTCCTCTGTTCAGCGAGATCGGTATGCACTGCATCGGCTGTGCCCTTTCCAGCGAGGAGAACGTAGAGCAGGCCTGCATGGCTCACGGCGTTGACGTTGACGAATTCCTCGTCAAGTGCAACGACGTTATTGCTGATTTTGCTATTGACTGATAATTTGAAAGGGACGGCTTGACCGTCCCTTTTGTGTTGTAATAGGAGCATCACCATGGAAGAAACAAAGAAAATAAAACTCTCCCCGAGGCTTATGGCCTGCGCGGAATACGTGCCCCAAGGCTCCACACTTGTCGACGTAGGCACCGACCACGCATATCTGCCCGTGTGGCTTATACAGAACGGCAGAGTGCGTACACCTGTGATAGCGGGAGATATAAACCGGGGGCCGCTGGAGCGCGCCCGCAAATCCGCAAGTGACTACGGCGTGGAAAACGAAGTGGTGTTCATGCTCAATAACGGCCTTGCCGGTACGAAAGGCGACCTTGCCGAAACCGTGGTAATAGCCGGTATGGGCGGCGAAACTATAATGGACATTATCAACGCTTCCGGCTGGAACTGGGAGGGACATACCCTTATCCTCCAGCCTATGAGCAAGATTTATGAGCTTTGCCGCGGGCTTTACGAAAACGGGCTTCATATCGAGCAGGAGTGCCTTGTTCGTGACGCGGGCGAAATTTACCGCGTGCTGCTGGTAAAGCACGGACGGCGTGCAATGCCTGACGATATAGAGCTTTACGCGGGCAATTCCGACAGGGGAGACCCGCTGTATAAGGAGTACGTAGGCGGTCTGATAAAGAAATTCAGCCGCATGGAAAAGGGAATGGCTGCGTCGGAAAAGGCTGACAACGCCGCCCTTGAAGAAGCTCGCCGTCTGCATAGTGCGGCGTTGGAACTGGGAAAGGAGCTTGGATTATGAAAACCGTAAAGGAAATATTTGATTATCTGGATAAGAAAGCCCCGGTGGCATATAAGATGGACTTTGATAACCCGGGTTTCCTTGTGGGCGACGCCAAGTGGCCTGTTGAGAAGATAGTGCTTGCCCTTGATATTACCGACGAGGTAATAAAAGAAGCTATTGCGGCGGGTGCAGGCCTCATCGTATCTCATCACCCTCTGTTTTTCTCTCTCAAGAGCGTCAACAGCGAAACCTCCACCGGCGCCCGCGCCGTGCGCATGATAGAGAATAAGATCGCCGGTATCTGTATGCACACCAACCTTGACGCGGTGCATGAGGGCGTGAACGATGCTCTCGCGCTCATGCTGGGGCTTGGTAATATCGAGGCATTTGAGATGAGTGGCACTGACGAAAACGGTAACTTCTACGGAATAGGCCGCATCGGCAGACTGAACGAACCCCTTGCTATGGATTGGTTCCTGCCCACGGTCAAGAGCGCCCTTGACGGCAACGGTCTGCGTTACCACGATGCGGGCAGACCCGTAAGCCGCGTAGCTGTATGCGGCGGCTCCGGCGGCAACTATCTTGAACTGGCGGCGCAGATGGGCTGCGATACCTATGTCACCTCTGACGTGAAGTATGATACCTTCCTTGACGCAAAGCGCATGGGCATAAACATCATCGACGCAGACCATTTCTGCACCGAGAACGTTGTCATTCCTGTGCTGGAGCGCTGGCTCAAGGCCGAGTTCCCCGAAATCGAGATCATTATCAGCAAGCACGGACAGACCGCCCAGTTCTATTAAGGGGGAGAATAGTGATCCCCGCAAGGTAAGCCTTGCGGGGATTATTTTTACATCTCAATTATCTTCGTTGCTATATTGTCGCAGAAAGTCCTGTCGTGCTCTACGAAGAGCAGGGTGGGGCTGTATTCTTTTATAAGCTCCTCTATCTGCATTCGGGAGAGAATGTCGATATAGTTGAGTGGCTCGTCCCATACGTAGAGGTGCGCCTGCCGGCAGAGGGAGCGGGCGATGAGCAGTTTTTTCTTCTGCCCGGCGCTGAAGCTGCCGATGTCCTTTTCAAACTGGACGCGGGAGAAATCAAGCTTGCGGAGAATGGCGCGGAACAGGCTTACGTCAATGCCGCTTTCTTCTTCAAAACGGGAGAGTGAACCGCTTAGCTTCGATGCGTCCTGCGGAACATAGGAAATGGTAAGTCCTTTGGCAACGAAAACTTCGCCGCTGTGGCTTATATCCTCCCCGCAGAGCAGCTTTATCACGCTGGATTTGCCGCAGCCGTTGCGCCCACGAAGCGCGATGCGGTCGCCCTGCTCCAGCAGGAACGAAAGACCGCTGTATACGGTCTTGTCGCCGTAGAACAGGGAAACGTCAGTGAATTCGGCAAGGCGGCGGGAATGGAACTGCAGGGGGTGCAGCTTGAGATTTTCCGCCTCTTCGATGTTCTTCAGCAGCTTTTCCTTCTCCTGAATAGCTGCCTGCTGTCGGTTTTCTATGCTCTTTGCCCGCTTCATCATTTTTGCGGACTGGTGTCCCACGTAACCCTTGTCATAAGAGCCGACCTTACTTTTTTCTATCTTATCCGACCAACCGGCTTTCTCGCGGGCTGCTGCGCCAAGACGGCGTATATCCTTTTTAAGACGCTCGTTTTCCGCCAGCTCATAGTTGTCCTGTAGCTGCTTGTTGTAGTACCATGAGGAAAAGCTGCCGGAGACCACCTCGATATTGGTCTTGTTTATGGAAAGAGTGTGGTCTGTGCATACATCAAGGAAAGCTCGGTCGTGGGAAACGAGAATAAAGCCGGATTTACCGCTTAGGTATTTCGCCACTATGGCGCGTGCTTCCATGTCCAGATGGTTCGTAGGCTCGTCGATGAGCAGGAAGCTGTTTTTCCGCAGGAACAGGTAGGCCAGCAGCACCTTGGTCTGTTCACCGTTGGACAGCGTTTCAAAGGGGCGGTACAGAACGTCCTCGTCAACTGCCAGCAGGGAAAGCTCGCGGTACAGCTCCCATTGAGGATAGTCACCGTCTACCACCTCGATAGTGAGGCGGGATGGGTCATCAACAGGGGTGGGGAAGTACTCGAATTCAACGCTTGCGCTTATTGTGCCGCTGTATTCATACTCGCCCATGAGCAGCTTCATGAAGGTGGTCTTGCCGCGGCCGTTGCGCCCGCAGAAACCAAGCTTCCATGATGTGTCAATGTTGAAAGATACGTTCTCAAATATGTTGTCATAGCTGCCATCATAGCAAAAGGTGAGATTGTTTACGCTTATCTGTGACATATATTACTCCTTTAAAAGAAAAAATACCATTCTCCGCTGGCGGAAAATGGCACTGGCACCATGAGAGAATATAATTCTCCCGATAAAAATATATGGGCAGTAATCACCATAACCGACAGCAAAGCTGAGCCGCCGCGGCGACCCTGCTATATCAGTTGAAAAAGTGATTACTTGGAAATCATTCTCCCGCCCCTTTGCATGATGTTGAATTTATTATATCATAAATTAAGCAGAATGCAAGATTGTGCATATAGCAAAACCGCCCCGTTTTCACGAGGCGGTTGAACTTTATTTGAGAAGCTTGATCTTCTTCCAGTGTCCCTGGTTGTAGCGCCATACGAAGAGGGCGGTACGCGCGACCTGATCCGAGCACTGGGCGATCCAGGCACCGACAATGCCGAGATGGAAAATGTTGACCATGATATAGCACATAACGGTACGAATGATAACGACGGTAATGAGCATATATACAGCAACGACCTTGGTGTCGCCTGCGCCGCGGAGAACGCCGCCGGTGATGAACTGACCGGACTGGACGGGCTGCAGGAAAGCAACAAAGAAGAGAATCGTTGCGCCGCGCTCGATAACGGCAAGGTCAGTGGAGTAGAGCATTACAAGGTAACGTCTGAATATTATCATCAGTATGCCGAGAAGGCAGGCAACTGCCGCACCAAGCTTCTGGTTGCAGCTGGCGTAATGATGGGCCATATCCAGCCTTCGTTTGCCAAGGCTTTGACCAACCAGGGAGGTTGCCGCCGTAGCGAATGCCTGACCCAGCATAAAGGACATGGACTGAATATTCAGGCAAACCTGATGGGTGGAGTAGTCAACAGGGCCGAGACCGGCGATCATGCGGGTGAAGATGATAACACCGACGCGCATGATAAGCTGCTCGATCATTGCGGGGAAGCCAACGAC
This sequence comes from uncultured Oscillospiraceae bacterium, assembly GCA_964472725.1. GTDB lineage: Bacteria > Bacillota > Clostridia > Oscillospirales > Oscillospiraceae > RGIG6375. The sequence goes on along the minus strand of CAYYLZ010000011.1, from coordinate 16,572 downwards.
TACAAATCCACTGAGAATGTCCTTGTCAAACTTGAATAGGGTCTTCCAGGTAATGCGCAGCTTGAGGTAATATTTGCCGGAGATGACACAGTAGAAAGCGAGAACGGTGCCAACCGCCTGACCGATAACAGTTGCAAGAGATGCACCGGCTACGCCCATTGCGGGGAAGCCCAGGTTACCGCCGATAAGCAGCCAGTTGCCCACAATATTCACAAGGTTGGCAATGATGTTGTATACCATTGCGGGCTTTGTGTTGCCAGTACCTCGCAGTGTCGCCGTTATACAGAAGGCCAAAGCACCCGTGGGGAAGCCTATCATCTGGATCTGCAGATAGGTGGTAGCTTCCTTGAGAATGCTCTCGGGCATACCACCGTTTGCCATAAATACAACGAGGGATCTTGCGGTAATTGTGCCGATAACTGCGCAGATAACAGTAATAAATGCGCCAAATACAAGTGCCTGACGGAGTATCGCATTGGCTTTTTCCTGATCATCTGCGCCTCGGGCTCGGGCGACCAACGCCGTAGCGCCGGTGTTCAGCGCCATCATCATACTCAGGAATATGAACTTGGGCTGGGTTGCAAGGCCAACAGCGGAAAGAGCCTCAGTACCAACGATACGGCCGACCATCATGGTGTCCACCATGTTTACCAGGGAGGAGAGGAAAAGCTCGATGAGGGAGGGCCAGGCTATGCGGAGAATGTCCTTATAAAGCTGCTGGCTGGTAATATTCTCGGGGAGCTTCTTGCGCTCGGCCTTGGTCTTGGCCTTGTCTTCTTCGTAATAATTTTCGCTGCCGAAATCAATAAAGTCCAGCGTTGTGGTAACGCCCTTTATTCCGGCCTTCTTGCCGGCAGCTGCAACGCCGGCTTCGGAACCTTCTTTCATTTACTCATACACTTCCTTTTATTTTTCTTCGATACATCAATGATAGCATAAAAATCATTTCCATGCAATAAGTAAAGTGGTTATTTATAAAGCGATAAACGGAAAAAATATGTGGCATAGAAAAATCCTCCCGAAGTTTGCCTTCGGGAGGAATGAATGTTATGGGGCTTATTTGAAGCTTGCTTTCAGCGCAACGGCGCGGTTGAAGACCAGGTGGTCGGGTGTGGAATCCTTATTATCCACGCAGAAGTAGCCGACGCGGAGGAACTGGAAGTGAGCGGGAGCGGCGGCGTTTGCCAACATGCTCTCTGCCTTGCAGCCGGTGAGAACCTCGAGGGAGTTGGGATTGAGGCAGTCGAGGAAGTTCTTGTCAGCACCGTCGGGGTCAGCATCGGTGAAGAGATCGTCGTAAAGACGAATTTCGCAGTCAACTGCGGTGTCGCAGTCTACCCAGTGGATAGTTGCGCCCTTTACCTTGCGTCCGTCAGCGGGATCGCCGCCGCGGCTGTCGGGGTCATACTCGCAGAGAACTTCGATAACGTTGCCGTCCTCGTCCTTTACGCAGCCGGTGCAGGTGATAAGGTATGCGCCCTTCAGTCGGCACTCGGGGCCGCCGGGGAACAGACGCTTATACTTGGGAATGGGAGTTTCCATGAAGTCATCGGCCTCAATGTAGACGGTGCGGGAGAAGGGAACCTCGCGGTTGCCTGCTTCGGGGTCGTTGGGGTTGTTTTCAACGGAAACGGTTTCCTTCTTGTCCTCGGGATAGTTGGTTATGGTCAGCTTCAGCGGGCGCTGGACGACCATGGCGCGCTGTGCGGTCATATTGAGATCCTCGCGCAGGCAGTGCTCAAGGAAAGCGTACTCAACGGTGGAGTCAGCCTTGGCGACGCCGATGCGGTTGGCAAAATTGCGAATGGAAGCGGGAGTGTAGCCTCTTCTGCGAAGGCCGCAGAGGGTGGGCATACGGGGATCGTCCCAACCGACAACAAGGCCATTTTCAACAAGAGCGCGCAGCTTGCGCTTGCTCATTACAGTGTGGTCGATGTTAAGGCGGGCGAACTCTATCTGTCTGGGCTTGTGATAGGGAATGCTGATGTTGTTAACGACCCAATCGTAAAGGGGACGGTGAGCCTCGTACTCAAGGGAGCAGAGAGAGTGGGTGATACCCTCGAGGGCGTCCTGGATGGGGTGCGCGAAGTCGTACATGGGGTATACGCACCACTTGGTGCCCTGTCTGTGATGCTCAATGAAGCGGATTCGGTAGAGAACCGGGTCGCGCATGTTGAAGTTGCCGCTGGCAAGGTCGATCTTGGCGCGCAGGGTCATCTTACCCTCTTCCACCTCGCCGTTCTTCATCTTTTCGAAGAGAGCGAGATTTTCCTCAATGGGGCGGTCGCGGTAGGGGCTGCGGGCGGGAGTGCCGATGTCGCCGCGGTATTCCCTGAACTGGTCGGGAGTCAGCTCACAAACGTAGGCAAGACCCTTCTTGATAAGCTCAATGGCGAATTCGTAGGTCTGGGGGAAGTAATCGGAGCCGTAGTACATACGGTCTTCCCAATCGAAGCCCAGCCATTTGATGTCTTCCTGAATAGCCTCTACGAATTCGTTGTCCTCCTTGGCGGGGTTGGTGTCGTCAAAGCGCAGGTTGCACTTGCCGCCGTACTTTTCGGCGGTACCGAAATCTATGCAGAGTGCCTTGCAGTGACCGATGTGCAGATATCCGTTGGGCTCGGGCGGAAAACGGGTGTGAACCTCCATGCCCTCATACTGGCCGCCGGCAGCTATATCCTCGTCGATGAAATCGTGGATAAAGTTTTTATATTCATATTCGTTTTTTGCAATATCCATGACGTATTTCTCCTCTTTTAGTAGATTTTATTATTATATACCGCTGCGCTGAAAAAGAAAAGAAAAAATTTGAAATTGTACCGCTAAACGTCAGTTTTTTTGAGGTGCAAAGGGCAAATACTATGTTTGAACCAATATGAAGGAGAGATATGTAATGGCTAACCTTACTACCAAGGAGCTTACCGCGCTGGAAGATCAGATCAAGTATGAGCAGGTGCTGGTGAAGAAGTATCAGGCGATGGCCTGCCTCTGCAACGACACCAAGATACAGACCGAACTGAATAATTTTGCCCGGAAGCATCAGCAGCATTGCGACACGCTGATGACTTTCTTTAACTAAGGAGGTAATTTGTATGTCCAATCCTGCACAGTGCGCACAGATCATGCGCGAAAAGGAACTTCTCAACGACCTTATTGCAAGTCAGAAGCAGATAACCGCAAGCTATAATACCTTTGCCGGCGAGTGCGTAAACTCTAACCTTAGAAATGCTTTTCTTAATATACTTGGCGAGGAACATCAGATTCAGGCGGATATTTTCAGCGATATGCAGGCTAACGGCTGGTATCAGCCCGAGCAGGCGGAGCAGCAGAAGATACAGCAGACCCAGCAGAAGCTCAGCCAGCAGTAAGCGACGGAGATAAAAGCCTAAAATTTGTCATGCTGAGCGAAGCGAAGAATTCCCGGCGTAACGAGCTGACAGGCACTTGCGTCCGGAATAATAACAGACCCAGGCACGAAAATGTGTCCGGGTCTGTTGTTGTATATGTTATTCGTTGCCGGTGGTTATTGCCTTGATGGGAATATTGAACTTTTCCTTCAGTGCGGAAATTTCCTCGGGGTTGTTGAAACGCTCGGGAGAGAAAGTCGCCAGAGAAGCATAGTCCAGCAGGAAGGAGAACCAGTGGGTCTGTCCGCCAACGTCGTAAACCTCGGCGTCCTCAAGAGCGGTAATGGAGAAGGGAACAAGCTTGGGAATGTTCACAACGCAGGCCTTGTGAGCGGTGAAGCTCTCGTCGCCAATGTCGATGCGCACGCGGCCCTTACGTACATAGTACTGCTCACGATAGGTGTGGTAGCCCCACTCGATCTTGGTGCCCTTAGCCATCTCCGCCAGCACAAGCTCGGTAACACCTCCGTTTTCGTAGCGGGGAACGATGACCTTTGCGGTAAGACCGTCGAAATCATACTTGAACAGGGGGCGGTCGGGGTGCTTGACGGCGTTGACGGTCTCAACGGGTACGTCGGTGAATACGGGCTGCTCATGCTTGATGAAGTCGCGGGCACCCTTGGCCTTTGCAAATGCGGGATCGTCGTTTGCGCCGGGGATCAGGTCGAGAACTGCGTTTACCGCAATGGCGTCGTTGAAGGAGTCCAAATCGTGGAAGAAGCCGCGCCACTTTACGTCCTCGATGGAAGCCATGGAGTGCATCTGGGCGGGCTGCAGATTAACGATGTCGCCCTCCTTGATGATGCAGCGTCTGCCGTCCGTGTAGAGGTACATGGAGCCGCTGTCAACAAAGAAAAGTTCCCAGCCGGTGTTGTGGGTGTGTGCCATTCTGGACGCAATCTCGGGAGTAACGCCGGTGGGCATCTTGCACATTACAGTGTCGGTGATGTTATAAAGACCGTGAGGACCTTCGCCGTCAAGTACCGCGCTCATTTCCTCTTCGGGCTCACCGTTCGCATGATAGCGGATAAGGGTCTTTATGCCGCTGCCCTCGTGATCGTCAAGGTCAATTACATAAGGAATGTTCCACATAAGTACACCTCCAAAAATATTGTTATGGTATTAAGATATCATATCCTTTTTGAAGGTGCAAGAATGGAATGGGCACGTTTTAATGATTATTGCCGTTGTAACATGATTTTTCGTTCCGGCGAAAATTAACGTTGTGCAAACCTGAAAACAATGTCGTTCTGAGCGCAGCGAAGAATCTCCGCAGTCACGATGTATAAAATTCTTGGCGATTATCCACGCCAAACATGCAAAGATTGGTTTTTGCGGCGGGAATAACAAGAGAACCGTTAGCGGCCATTGTTTCGGCGATAAAGGCAATACCGTCCGCCTGATGATGAATATAGGCGAGCTGAGCACATTTATCCTTAAGCGCCTTGGGAACATAGTCCTTAAGAGTATCAGCGGCGATATCACAGATTTTTACCAAGTAATCCACTGCAATATCAATGCAGGTTGCGAGTAGTTTTTCGACCTGCCCAAATACCCCTTTTGTGAATACGGGGAAATTGGGAGAGAGTTTGCCATCGGCAGAGGAGATGTAGCCCTCGCTGATATAACGCACGATTTCGTCATTGTTGACGTCTGCGTTTTTGAAAAGTGCTGCATCGAGAAGTGCGCCGATAGATTTTTCCCAGTTAGGTCCGGACTGCCATTTCTGCACATGCTCGATAAAACGATAGTTTACAGCGGAGAACCATGCAGGAATATCGCCCGATTTGCAACAGCCGTATATGCCGTTGAAATGGTGGTTCAAATAATCAGTGTCATAGCCGAAAATGAAGCCGTGTACGCCATTGGAGAGCAGGGGATAACTGCCGAATTTATCAACTCCTATATCGTCGATTTTACGCATGGCGAGGTAGAGCGCAATGTTGGTGAATGTCCACTTGAGATGGTTGTGGGTATAGTTGTTGCCGTAAAAGTCAAGCTTTAAAAGTTCGGGAAAGAGGGTGTCGAGTTCAGTGGAAAAGCGCTGAGCGGCAGCTTCGTAATAGGGCGTGAACTTGACTGCGATATGTTTTTCGTATTCATCTGTGAATATGACTATATTGGTTTGATATCTGCCTGAAACTTCCCTTATTATGTCATGTGTCTTGAGAAGTTCAAGCTCATCTTCGAGATAAGCGGTAGCAACGCCAAGCTCAATGGAAAGCTCTGTTACGGTCAAGGGTTTGTCGTAAGCGGCGAGGAGTATGTTGCCGGGGAGTCTGCGCTTGAACAACTCCTGATACTCTATATTGCTTCCGTTTGTCCAGTAGTCGGGGCGGAAAACTGCGGGATTATAACTTTTCTCACCGTATTCTCTTGTCATACCAATACCTTCTTTCAGTATTTTTCTCGTTTTGAAAAGATAAAACTTCACTGTTTCGGGACTTAAGCCCAGCTCGGCGGAAAGTTCGGAGCAGCTTTTGCCGTAGATATAATAGCCGACAGTTGCCTCGCGATACTGCCGTGAAAGCAAAGAGAGTTCGCGGCGAAGAAGGTTAATTCCCTCGGAGTTGATAAGTTCTGTTTCCGGCGTTGCCCAATAGACACCGCGAAAATTATCGTCAAGCTCTACTGTGCTCTGCTTCTTGCGTAGATGCGCTTTTAGCGTGTTCTCTGCTGTGCGCCACATGAAGCCGAAAAATGCAGCGTCGTTTTGCAGCCTCGACACCGAACCTAACACAGCGCAGATAATGTCCTGGGTGAGGTCTTCGGCTTCACTTTTGTCGTAAAGCTTTGAAAATGACCATGCGAAAAGAGTATGTAGATTGTCTTCTATCAGTTTTGCGGCGGTTTGCTGTTCCATTTTCTCACCTCGCTTTTATCGTTTGAAAGCTTTCAAATATATAGTGACAAAAACTGAAAAAGGTTAGTGGGGACGAACGGGGTTTTGCAGTCCTGTTTATCGTACTTTGAGTATATTACAATCAAATCAAAACCACAAGGAGGCGAAGATATGGCGGATATGTTCGGAAAAATGTTCATACGCAGTATACGGCTGAGCGATATGCCGCCGGCGCGGGATTATCTCAGCTCGCTGCCGGTAGTGCGGCACCTTGCCCAAATGGGAGAGCTGCGGTTCAATAAGCCGGTGACCTTCTTTGTTGGCGAAAACGGTGTGGGAAAATCCACCCTCGTTGAGGCGCTGGCGGTGGCTATGGGCTTCAATGCCGAGGGCGGCACGCGGAATTTCCGCTTCTCCACGGAGAACACTCACTCCATGCTCTATCAATATCTGACGGTGGTGAAGGGACTTAAATACCCCAAGGACGGCTTTTTCCTGCGGGCGGAGAGCTTCTATAACGTAGCCACCAACATAGACGAAATGGACCGCTCGCCCGGCTTCGGGCCGCCGATAATCGACAGCTACGGAGGGGTGTCTCTCCATGAGCAGAGCCACGGCGAAAGCTTTATGGCGCTGGTGGAAAACCGCTTCGGCGGCAACGGAGTTTACATACTCGATGAGCCGGAGGCGGCGCTGTCACCCATGCGGGTGATGACGCTGATGGCTCGGATAAATGAGCTGGTAAAGAAAAATTCCCAGTTTATCATCTCCACTCACTCGCCTATGCTCATGACCCTGCCCGGTGCGGAGATATACGAAATAAGCAGCCGCGGCATAAAGTCGGTAAGCTACAGGGAAACGGAGCATTTTCAGGTGATGAAAAACTTCCTTGAAGCGCCGGAACGGAGTTTGAAATACCTGCTTGAAGAATGAAAAAACTTCCCGAGAGTATCGGGAAGTTTGAAAAGCTACGGCTCAACTACGTCGAATTCACACATAAGGTTATAATGCTCGTCGGGGTCGTAAAAGGTGACGGGCAGCAAAAAGCGGTAGTGACCGGGGATGAGCTGCAAGTCACGTGACTCGGGAATGAAGGTAACGTATTTCTTAGTTCCTTCGTCAAATTCGTAGGGCAGACTTGCGGCTTCGGCTAAAATGCTGCCGATTTGAACGTCCAGTTCAAGGTATGGGTCGGACGAATGCTCGGCAGCCAGGAGGCCGGAGCCACGGTGCGGTGAGAACACCGGATACCACACTCCGTCAATGAGAATATCAAGCTGATAATTATCACTTGTGATTGGACTTCTGCCGACGTTGTTGACCAGCGTCATGGGGACGCTGTCGCCGGGGTAAATATCTCCCGGGTGTACAACGAGGTAGCATTTGTCACCGGTGTATATGTTGTCCCAGGCAGGGTCAGTGCTGGGATAAAAGGTTTCAAGGCGCAGATCATCGCCCCACCATATTTCATCGTCCTGCCCCATTTGCCAAAGCAGGGCGTAGGTGTCCTCACGATCCGGCAGCTTTACTATACGGTTGCTGCCGTAAATATGACGCCACAGGTCGGCAAGCCTGTCCATCTCCGATTCTTCCTGCTTAGGCGAGCAGGCTAAGAGGAAAAGCAGCGAAAGGCAGAGCGCAAAGAGCGTGAATGCTTTCTTCATGTACGGTACCTCCCATATAACCTTGATGTCCTGTTTGAATTATAACATTGTGCAAAAATGTTGTCAAAATAAAAGAAGTGCTATAAAATGAAGCTGCGAAAGCGAGGTAATGATTATGTACGGAGCAATATTGGGCGATATAATCGGCAGCCCCTACGAATTTGATACCTACAACATTAAAACCAAGGAGTTTCCGCTCTTTTCAAAGTATTCCACCATTACCGATGATTCGGTGATGACCCTTGCCGTGGCTAAAGGTCTGATGGCGGCACCTGCGGATGCGGACGATGATACCCTGCGCTGCTGTGTTATCGAAGCCATGCACGATATAGGCAACCGCTACCCAAATGCGGGCTACGGCGGACGCTTCCGCGTGTGGCTGTTCCGACGCTTCACCGAGCCTTATTTCAGCTACGGTAACGGCTCTGCCATGCGTGTTTCCTCGGCTGCGTGGCTGTTTGACGATATAGAGTCCGTGCGCCGCGCTGCCCGCCTTTCCGCTGATGTGACCCATAATCACCCGGAGGGCATCAAGGGCGCGGAGTCCACTGCCACAGCCATATTCATGGCCCGCAACGGCAGCAGCAAAGCGGAGATAAAAGCGTATATCGAAGAGAACTTCGGCTACGACCTGAGCCGCACCTGCGACGAAATTCGCCCCACCTATCGCCATAAGGAAAGCTGTCAGGAAACAGTCCCCGAGGCTATTACCGCGTTTCTGGAGGGCGAAAGCTTTGAGGACGTTATCCGCACTGCCGTTTCTTTGGGCGGTGATTGCGATACCCTTACCTGTATTGCGGGCAGTATCGCTGAGGGCTTTTACGGTGTGCCGGAGGAACTGAAAGATGAATGCCGCAGACGTCTGCCCGGTGATCTGCTGGCGATACTTGATGAGTTTGGCAAAAGAATAGGAGGGTGAGCATGAACCGAGAGCAGTGGAATATGCTTGAAGCGGTTGTCAATAGGACAAATACCGAGATTCCCGTTGGACTTATTGTGGACAGCCCTTGGATGCCCGGGTATTGCGGCGTAAATAATATAGATTTTTATGCCCGTCCGGAGGTCTGGTTTGATGCCTACTGTAAAATAAAAACCGATTTTCCGGAGGTCATTTATTTGCCGGACTGGTGGTGCGAATATGGCATGGCCACGGAGTCCTCCGGCTTTGGCTGCAAAATAGATTTCTATGAGGACAACCTGCCCGCAGTTCATCATATCCTAAGCAGAATTGACGATGCTGCGGCAATTTCTGCGCTGCGGGTGCCCGATCCCCGCAAAAACGGATTGATGCCGCTTCTGCTGAACCTGCAGCGGTATATGCAGCCCCGCATTCAGGAAAGAGGCGAGGATATCTATATCGTCAGTACCCGCGGTCCTCTTACCATAGCATCGCATCTTATGGAGCTTACAGAGCTGCTTATCGGCGTTAAGGAAGAGGGAGAGACCGTCCATAAGATTTTGAAATGCACCACCGCATTGTGCAAGAACTGGTTGGAAGCTCAACTGGAGAATGTAAAGAACGCAAAGGGTATTTTGGTGCTGGACGATGTAACAGGCTTCCTAAATGACGAGGATTACAAGGAGTTTGCACATCCGTACTTGAAGGATATTTTCGATACCTTTGGAGGGACAATGCACCTGTTCCATAACGATACGGATAACGACGTTTGCGTTCCCTACCTTGAAGAGCTGGGCGTAGATATTTTTAATTTCACTCATAAAAAGGATATTGGTGAAATCAGGAAAAAGGCCGGAGACAAGGTGGCGCTGCTGGGTAATGTTCCGCCCATGTCCATGGCTAAGGAAAGCCCACGGACGGTTTATGAACAGACACAAGAGGTAATTTCGGATTATATGGCGGCAAACAACGGCGATTTCCACGGCCTTATAGTCAGCCCCGGCGGCGGAATGCCAATGGGAGCAACTTATGAGAACACCCGCGCAATGATAGATGCAGTCAGCGACGCAGGACGGTGAATGCCATGAATAAAACCGGATTTGGTTTTCTGCGTTTGCCGCAGAATGAGGATAAATCCATAGATTATAAACGCCTTGACCCTATGACAGACCGATTTCTGGAGTTGGGCGGCAAGTTTTTCGATACGGCGTATACGTACCTTGACGGTCTCAGCGAGGAGGCTGTACGCAAGTCGCTGGTAGAGCGTCACCCCCGCGACAGCTTTATCCTTTCGGATAAGCTGCCCGGGTACAAATTCAAGTCCTGCGATGAGTGTCGCGCCTGCTTCGAGGAACAGCTGCGCCGCTGTGGCGTGGATTATTTTGATATATATCTGCTCCACGGTCTTAATGAAGAGAATTATCGGATAGCGGAGGAACAAGACCAGTTCCGCCTGCTGCGTGAGCTGAAAGAAAAGGGCAGGGTGCGGGAAATAGGTTTTTCCTATCACGACACGCCCCAGCTGCTGGACAGCATACTCACGGCACACCCGGAGGTAGAAACAGTACTGCTGCAGATAAACTATCTTGATTGGCGCAGCGAGTCTATTCGCTCTGCCGAGTGCTATGAAGTTGCGGTGAAGCACGGCAAGCGGATAATGGTCATGGAGCCGGTGAAGGGCGGCACCCTTGCAAAGCTGCCAGAGAAGGCGGAAAAATTGCTGCGCGGCCTGCGCCCGGAGGACAGCATGGCGAAATGGGCGGTGCGCTTCGCTGCCGGTTTTGAACGCGTGGACGTTATGCTCAGCGGAATGAGCGATGTGGCGCAGGTGGAGGAAAATATGCAACCCATGGAGCCCTTGACGGAATCGGAAAGGGAAGTGTTGGAGCGCTGCGCCAAGATAATCCGCTCGAATACGGAGGTTGCCTGTACCGGATGCGGTTACTGCGTTGGCGGCTGCCCGAAGGACATACCTATACCAAAGTATTTTTCCCTGTATAACGAGTATCGCCGCAATCCCATGGACGATTGGAAAATACAGCCCGCTTACGACGCGCTGGCGAAAAAATATGCCAAGGCCTCGGAGTGCCTCGGCTGCCGCACCTGCGATGATTTGTGCCCTCAGCGTTTGTCTGCGGCGCAGTATATCGCCGAAGTTGCGGCGACCTTTGATAGATAAGACAAGCCCACCGGTTATTCCGGTGGGTTTTGTGTTGTGTGGCCGGACGTATAATTCGAATGTTTGTATGCAAATCTATTCTCAAGAGGTGATTAGATGGAATCCGTATGGATGAATACTGTGAAAATGCCCCAATTCAAGCCATTGACATCGGATATAAAGACTGATGTATTGATTATCGGCGGCGGAATTGCCGGACTGCTGTGCGCATGGCGATTGTCCGGGCTGGGAGTTAATTGCGTGCTTGTGGAAGCGAAGGAGCTCTGTTCGGGTATTACGAAAAATACTACCGCCAAGATCACTGCGCAGCATGGCCTCATCTACGATAAGCTGCTTCGCAAATTCGGTTCAGAAAAGGCTCGGCTCTATTTGGAAGCCAACCAGGAGTCATTGGAGCAATATAGGTTGCTGTGCTGGGAGATAGATTGCGATTTTGAAGTGCGGGATTCTTATGTATACACGCTGACCGACCGTCGGAAGATGGAAAAAGAAGTGGCTGCTTTGGGCGAGTTGGGCTATAGCGCAGAATTTGTGGCAGGTTCAGGTCTTCCGTTTCCGATTGCCGGCGCTGTGCGTTTCCCCGAACAGGCACAATTTCAACCCTTGAAATTTGCGTCAGCTGTAGCAAAGGAACTTCACATCTTCGAGCATACAAAGGTGCTGGAACTGGCTCCCGGGAAAGCTGTTACCGGTGGAGGAGTTATCTCGGCTGAAAAAATTATAATTGCCACCCATTTTCCGGTTTTAAACAAGCATGGCGGTTATTTTATGAAGCTGTATCAGCATCGTTCATATGTACTGGCACTGAAAAACGCTCCTGCCGTGGACGGAATGTATGTTGATGAAGCTAAGAACGGACTGTCTTTCCGAGAATATGGCGACCTGCTTCTTCTGGGCGGCGGTGGACACCGCAGCGGAAAGAAGGGAGGCGGTTGGCGTGAACTGGAGGAATTTGCGCAAAAGTATTACCCAAAAGCGCAGATAGTATCCCGCTGGGCAACGCAGGATTGCATGACGCTGGACGGCGTTCCCTATATCGGGCAGTACGCTGAAAACACGCCGGATCTCTATGTGGCGACCGGATTTAATAAATGGGGTATGACTTCTTCGATGACTTCCGCTATGGTCTTGACGGACTTGATAAAGGGGAAAGATAATCCATACGCCCGAGTGTTTGACCCGAGCAGAAGCAGTATGCACCCTCAGCTGGCGGTAAATGCTGCCGAGACTGCGCTCAGTCTGCTTACACCCACCGTTCCACGCTGTCCGCACATGGGCTGTGCCTTGAAATATAATCCTGAGGAGCGGTCATGGGATTGCCCATGCCACGGCTCACGCTTTGCTGAGGACGGCAGCCTTATAGATAATCCGGCTACTGATGACAAAAGAATGTGAGTGAAACGGGTGTGCATGATTGCACTTGAAACAGGGAAATCTTATTTAGAAGTGATTAGCGTGAAAAATCACTCTGATATGATTTGGGAGTCCAAAGGAGGATTTATATGGCAAAGCAAGGTATGGCTCGTCCGAACTGTATGCACACAAAAGAACGGAACAGCGTCCCGCCCGTGCCGGAAATACAGGGGGAGGCAAAGCACGGTAAAGTAAATGCAAAACCCATTATAAGCGGTACAAATGGTCCCGGGCTGAAGGTGTACCACACGGAAAAGCCTATTTCAACGTCCTATTCCGAAATTGACAGTGACCTGGCTCGTGATAATGTTGAAAACGATATTCCTGCAGCAGATTTAAATGATATTTGACATTATCACAGATCACCTCGCTTCGGCATAAGCTGGAGCGAGGTGATACTATGACTTGTTACCCCTGCTGCCCGGACGCGGCAGCGCTTATACGGGGAGGCTCGGAAACGCCGCGCTTATCGGGGCAAGTACGCTTTTTTCAGGAACGAGGAGCCGTTTTGGTGGAGGCGGAGATATCGGGACTACCAAAAAACAATGAAGCGGGTTTCTTCGCCCTGCATATTCATGAAGGTGACAGCTGCTCCGGAGAGAATTTTTCGGAAACCGGCGGGCATTATGATCCCGAAGAAACATCTCATCCTAAGCACGCGGGCGACCTGCCTCCACTGCTGATGATGTGCGACGGTGGTGCGTACCTCGCTGTTCGTACGGACCGTTTCGATGTTCGTGATATCATCGGGAGAACTGTGGTCATACACAACTGTCCCGATGATTTCCACACCCAGCCTGCCGGCAATGCCGGAGCAAAAATTGCCTGCGGCGTGATCCGCAGAGGACGAAATTGCAGATGAAAACAGCACCATGCGGAATTTCCGTGTGGTGCTGTTTTTTTGTGCGCATATCATTTGAAGATATTTAATCCTAAAAGCAGCTTGATAACGGCGCACTGCAGACGCTTGGGCAGTGTGCTGAGCAGCACAAGGCCGATGTTATGATGCTTTTTGTAAATGAGCTTGGGGCGTTTGGCTGTGACGGCCTTGTATAAAAGGACGGCAAGCTCCTCGGGGGTGATAGGTGTGCCCATGAACTTCGCGGCAAGTCCGGCGAAGTTCCTTGCCTGTTTTTCGTAAAGTGCAGTATTCTCGGCAAGTGCCTGAGTGGCGGTCATTGAGCCACTGCTCAAGGGAGTTGCCACTGCGCCCGGGCGTATGGTTACGACCTTTTGGCCGATAAGATTAAGCTCCTGCCGAAGCGCCTGAGCGTAGGCGTCAAGCGCTGTTTTCGTGACGTTGTAAAGACCGTTGAAGGGCATGGGGGCAAAGCCTGCCACCTCGCTGGTGACTATGATGATGCGCCCGGTTTCGGCAAGACATTCGTGGAATACCCTATTTACCAGCATAGTACCGGAAAGGTTAACGTCAACAACCTTTTTCATTTTTGCATAATCACTTTCCACGAGGGAGGCCATCATGTGAATTCCGGCAATATTCAGGATAGCGTCCAGTACAATGCCGTTTTCACGCAGATGTGCCTTTGCTGAGAGCAATGCCGCCTCGTCTGTAATGTCCGCGGAAAAACCGTGGAACTGCTCCCGCTCAGCTGCTGCGGTAAGGTCGATTCCGTATACGGTATGTCCCTGTGCTATAAAATGATTTGCAGCCGCCTGCCCTATTCCTGAGGCGGCGCCTGTAATAAGTAAGTTCATAATACACCCTGTTTTCGTCTTTTGATGCCTATATTCTATTGCACTCAAACTGTTTTTGCAATACTCAAACATCTTGCAAGAGGGGGAGGGAAATGCTAAAATATAGCCACCGGCACTACTGGAATACAAAGACGGGAGAACTACTGTTTGAAACTTAACAACACCTTGGAGATTGCGGGCTGACCCGGGAGGCTGCACGCAATTTCGTGCCTCCTAAAACCAACACTACAATTTTCAGGAGGAACCAAACATGGAAAACATTATTATTCGCAATGAGACTCCGGCTGACTACCACACTGTTGAAAATCTCACCCGTGAGGCGTTTTGGAATGTCTATCGTCCCGGCTGCATGGAGCATTACGTTTTGCATAACTTCCGCGCTGATCCCGCTTTTGTTAATGAGCTTGACCTTGTAATGGAGCTGAATGGCGAAATTATAGGCCATGTGATGTATGTGCGTTCTGTGATTAGAACCGATGAGGGCGGGGAAGTGCCCACACTGACCTTTGGCCCCATCAGTATCGCACCAGAGTATCAGCGCGAGGGGTACGGAAAGCAGCTTGTGGAATATTCCATAGCTAAGGCGAGAGAGCTTGGAGTGGGGGCGGTAGCCATCACCGGAAACATCAGCTTCTACGGTAAATGTGGCTTCGTGGTCGCGAAAACAAAGGGTATCAGGTACGAGGAAGATCCGGATGCCAACTATTTTCTCGTTGCGGAACTGAAACCGGGATACCTTGAAGGCGTTTCCGGCACTTTCAAAGACCCGGACGGTTACCTTGTGGACGAGAAGGCAGTCGAAGACTTCGATGCATCGTTCCCAACCAAGGAAAAACTGAAACTCCCCGGACAATTAGTGTAAGCAAAAAAACATCGCACAGCAGCTAACTGATGACGAAATTATTGAGCTTTCAAATCAACGAGGCGCTGTTTGCCTTTGACCAGAGCCTGTTAGGAGTGTGAACGTATGCTGAAATTCATTTGCTATCCCAAGTGCACCACCTGCCAGAAAGCGCGCAAATGGCTGGAAGAGAACAACATCGAATACGAATTCCGCAATATCAAGACCGAACCCCCCACACTTGAAGAGCTGACCGCCTGGTACAAGCTGAGTGGCCTGCCTCTGCGCAAGTTTTTCAACACCAGCGGCCTGCTGTATAAGTCCATGGAGTTGAAGACCAAGCTGCCTGCCATGACCAATGAGGAAATGCTGGCGCTCCTTGCTACCGACGGTATGCTGGTGAAGCGTCCCCTCACCATCGGAGATGACTTCGTGCTGGTGGGCTTCAAAGAAGCAGAATGGATGGAGAAACTGAAATGAAAAAGTGCAGGATCACGGTGATGAAGGTCGCACGCTACGATGACCTCATCGAGAAGTACGAAAACCCCATCGAGCACGCCTGCGACATGAAAGAGGGCCAGGTGTTCATCGCCAACGGCTGGGAGCGGCCCGAGGGCTTCTGCCTCAGCGCATGGGAGAGCATGTCCGCCTTTGTGCTGGCGCTGTCCCACGGCGGCGGGGATTTCTATGACGGCTGGATGAAGAACAAGAAGTCCGCCATGATCTCCTGCAACGACGGGTTCCGCCCTGTGAGCTTTCTCATCGAGGCGCTGGACGAGGAAGCGGAATAAGTGCCCTCCTTGCCAACGGTGGCGTATGCCGTGGTTTTGCCGGAGACCCTGCGAAAGCTAAGACAAATTAAGTGCTATAAAGATCAAATGAGGAAGCGGGCAAACCACTTCCTCATTTTTTCCTCTGTATATAATTGGAATTTGTTTATTTCTTTTTCTTCGGTTCGGGCAGTTCCCTATACATTGCCTCGAATAGTTCCTTCAAGAAATCTCTATCTTCAATATCTTCCACAAGAAGCATTTCCTTTGCCCCTTCGTAAGGAAGTTCGCTTGGTGCGTCTGGCATCAATGCGACTGCTGACGGTACAGGTTTTACAAGTAAGCGGTTATCGTAAATGCCGCCTACAACCTTGCTGCCGTAGTAAAGCACATATTCACCCATCATAGCACGAGTGGAAAGGCCGCTGCATTGTTCCAAAACAAAATCCAAGTATTCTTTACTGCTCGCCATAGTTTTCTCCGTCAAATTTTTTTTGTTCAGTTTATTATATCACATCATCCGTTCGCATCAATACCCGGCAACTTGGAATTCTATCGTTTCTTATAAACCACCAACTCGGGATTTTCTCCGTTTTCTTCGTAGGTACAGACAAGAATGAAATCCATGTTGGCGGCGATTCCGAAGCACCGATCTCCGCCGAATTCACATTCCAGTTGATTTCCCAGATAGGTCGCTCCATCGTCCAGGAACTTGACGAGCTTTCCGTTGGGGAGTCTGTATTCAAGATTGATGTATCCGCCCACAAGCGCATTGAGCTTTTCGACTTTCGGCATACCTTCGACGTGCAAAGCATTGATTTCATCAATCAGCTGCCGTTTGA
>CAYYLZ010000010.1:0-50111 GCA_964472725.1 uncultured Oscillospiraceae bacterium | reverse complement strand
GTATCTCCCTTGACAAGCGCGGCGACGGTGACTGGGACTTGTCTTTCATCTTTGGTGAAAACGTGACCCTGCTGCAGGCCGAGACCCAGAGCGGTGGCGACGGCATCCTCGATCCTGAACCTACTCCCACACCCGAATTCACGCCCGAGCCTACTCCTGAGCCTACTCCTGAACCTACTCCTGAACCCGAGGTCACTGACCCTGCGGTGCTGCCGGATTTTCTGGCCCATGATTCGTCCGGCAGTTTCAGGTTGGAAACGACCTCTTCCAATCGTGTGGTTGCGTTCATCTCCGATGACGATTCCGTGCGCTATGTTACGGAGGATTATGTCCAGCTTCTGCTGGACATGGGGTACTATATCTCGGATACCGAGGAAAAATCCTACCTTTATCGCTGGTATCTGACTCACGATGACGTCGGCGGTAGTACCATCGAAGGCAGTGCGCAGGTTTGCGTAAAGCATATGACCTATACCGCTTTCGATAAAACCAAGACCGAGGTATCCATCACCTTCGGCAGTGGCGTCGCCTATGCAGGCGACAGCAAAACCGGCTCCGGAAGCAGCTCCGGCATCTCCTCCGGAAGCAGCGATACCAGAACGCCTTGCAGCATTTGTAACAGAACCGGCGATTGCCAAACCTGCGGCGGTGATGGATACCTGTGGAGCTCCGCCTCCGGCAAAGAAGACCGCAATTGCTACAGCTGCCGCAACCACGACGGCAAATGCACCAACTGCAACGGCACAGGCTGGCGCGACTGAATAGCCAGCTCGCTTTAGACGGGGCAAGAAATCTCCGATCAAGCCAATCTATTTGGTAATAGAAACACAGAAAAAAGCTCATTGCGAAAGCAATGAGCTTTTTTCAGCTAAATTTGCCCTTGCGGGCAAGTGGAATTCTGCTTCGCAGAGTGAAATACGCTTCGCGTGTGAAATTCGGCTGATGCCGAGCGGGCAAATTTAATTTCACTTTCTGCGTAAGCAGAAAATTTCATCAAAGGCTCAAGCCTTTGATTTCACCGTGGCTCAAGCCACGATTTCACTATAACTTTACAATATATGCCGTTGCTGATACAATAACACATATTAACCCCGTGAAAGAAAAGAGGCAGCAAGATGATTCATATAAGGCCCGTTGACGAAAGCAGCGTTGAAGTTTGCGCATACCTCAAATGCACCGAAGAACAACGTGAATATACCAATTCTCCCATCTGGTCTTTACTTCAAACAGCGTATACGCCCCTTAACGAGCACTGCAAAATGTATGCTATCTTCAATGACGACGAAGTGGTTGGAATGGTGCGGCTGGATTTCACCTTGTTTGAAGATTTTTATATGTTCACCAACCTGCTCATTGATAAAAATCATCAGCGAAAACAGTATGCAAGCGAAGCAATAAAGTGTATTTTGGACGTTTTCAGAAATGACGGTCGTTGCCCGATGGTGAAAATCCACGTTGACCCGCAGAACGCGGGCGCGACAGCGCTTTATAAAAAAGCGGGATTTCAGTATGTTGGAGAGGTACATGACGGAGTATTTTCCGAGTACGAGATTCATATTTAATCCCACCGCATCTTTTTAGTCCTGCAAACACAAAAACCCGAAAGCGTTCGGGTTTTTACTTTTTACCTCTTACTTTTTCACTATTGCCTTGTTTGTGTGGAGGGTTGTGGATAAGTTCCGGGCAAAATTGTATGCTATCAGTTGACTTTTCGATGATTTTGGCCCATAATTTCAATGTTATCAGGTAATCACTGATAATCCACGGGAGAAAACACAGAATAGGAGAACACATTATGACTACAGGAATGAACTTGTGGGACGCTAATGTATGGAGCTTTGTTATTACAATGACTATGCTTTTCGTCGCCATGATTATTGCCAATACTCTTCGCAATACTATCCCTGCGCTGCGTCGGCTGATGATCCCCTCCTCTGTTCTGGGCGGCTTCATTCTGCTGATAGCCAATACCATTTTCAAAAACTGCCTTAATATCGCGCTGTATCAGACCAGCCTGCTGGAAACTCTTACATACCACGGACTTGGCCTCGGATTCTCCGCCATGGCGCTGCGTACCGTGGACAAGAAGAAGGATAACCGCTCCAAGACCGGCGCCTTTGACAGCGGCGTCACCGTTGTAAGCACCTACCTGCTGCAGGCGGTAATGGGTCTTGTGGTCACCACTATCCTCTTCTACCTTATCAACAGCTTCTTCGCCTCCGGTATCCTGCTGCCCATGGGCTATGGTCAGGGCCCCGGACAGGCATACACCTGGGGCCACACCTATGAGGCCTCCTACGGCTTCACCAACGGTACCAGCTTCGGCCTCGCAGTTTCCTCCATGGGCTTCGTTTCCGCCTCCCTCGGCGGCGTGGTCTACCTGAGCTATATGCGCAGCAAGGGCCGCTTCTCCGGCGAGACCGGCAAGGACGCCAGCGACGCCGATATGACTATCGCCGAATATACCGGCAAGAACGAAATTCCCCTTTCCGAGTCCATGGACAAGTTCACCATTCAGGTCGCGCTGGTATTCATTGCCTACATTCTTGCCTTCATCTTCATGAAGGGCGTGAACCTGATCGTTGAAACCGGCGTTCTCGGCGGATTCGGAAAAACCATCCAGTCCATGATTTGGGGCTTCCAGTTCCTCTTCGGCACCATCTTCGCTATCCTTGTAAGAACCGTGCTCAACAAGCTTCGCAAGAAGAACGTCGTCAAGCGCGACTACGTCAACAACTTCATGATGAACCGCATTTCCGGCTTCATGTTCGATATCATGGTCATCGCGTCCATCGCGGCTATCGACCTGAGCGCATTCCTTACTCCCAGCTTCATTATCCCCCTGTCCATCATCTGCGTGCTGGGTGCCGTGGGCAGCTATATCTACCTGCGCTTCATCTGCCGCCGCGTATTCCCCATGTATGAGGACGCCGCGTTCCTTTCCCTTTACGGTATGCTCACCGGCACCGCCTCCACCGGCGCTATCCTGCTGCGTGAGGTTGACCCCAAGTTTGAAACGCAGGCCTCCGATAACCTTGTTTATCACCAGCCGTGGGCGATACTCTTCGGCTTCCCCATGTTCCTGCTGCTGGGCGTAGCTCCCCAAAGCGTGGGCAAGTCACTGCTGACGCTGGGCATCTGCGTGGTTCTGCTCATTGCGATGAACATTATCCTGCTGCGTAAGCAGATTTTTAAAAAGAAGAAATAAGCTATATGGCATAGTGAAACGACCTCGTCGAATGACGAGGTCGTTTGTTAAATACGCAACGCGAAAAAATTTCGAAATACCCCTTGACCTTGCACTGAACTGCAATGATAAAGTCCGGGTGAAAGGAGAGAAGAGATATGATGACCATCAAACAGTTTGCCGAGCTTTGTTCCTGCAGCACCCAGACGCTGCGGTATTATGACCGCATTGATCTACTGAAACCGGTTAAGGTGGATCAGTGGTCGGGCTACCGATACTATGAGGTGGCGCAGGCAATAGACTTCGTAAAAATAAAAAACTTGCAGGCAGCCGATTTCTCTATTAGCGAGATAAAGCAGCTGTTGGGCAAGTCGGACGGGGAGATTTACGATGCTTTTACCCAAAAAATTGCCGAGCAGGAGCAGAAGCTGGAGCGGATAATTGAAATACAGCAGTCATATCTCAAAGAAAAAAGCGGTATGGAAAATCTGATAAACAACCTCTCTGACTTTTTGCTTAGGCAGCTTAGTGACTTTGAAGCTCTGCGTGAGTTTGGACTTGCCCCCGATGACGGCCCGAAAATAGTGGAACACATAAAAAATTTTTTCCTGCATCACCTTGGAAAGTCCGTGCGTGGAGCAAAAAACGTAACTCTTGTGGTAGATGATAAGATCTTTCGCGGTGAGGACGAGGTCGCCCGGGTTATTTTCGAGCTTGATGAGAAGAATCTGCCGGAAACCATATTGTTCGGCGATGAAGATGTGGTGGAAGAGGAAGAATTTGATATTTCGCAGTTCGATGCATTGTGGGAGCGAGATGGCTGGGAGCATGTTTATGAGTTCATCGACGATATTCCGCCAATGGAGGACGGCGGTGAGTATTGCTTCTATTTCGAGCTAAATGAAGAACGATACAGAAAAGATATTTCTTTCTCCATGTGTATGTTAGGCGCTATGATACTCAAAAAGGGTGATGTCAAGGTACAGATGAACAGCTCCGTGGAGCGCAGCGAGGACGGTGAAAACCATTTTGCACTGTTGAAAAAGAAGTGACTTGCCTTGAGCGCAGTTGAAAACTGTAATATGAAACTACCCGAAGAAGAGCATGAAACTCTTTTTCGGGTAGTGATATTTTATCGATATATTTACCTTACGGCAAATTAGGCTCATGTTGTATATTACAGTACGGTCATAACCAGCTTCAGCACATTGGCTGCCGAGCGCTGAAGCTCGGCGCGGGTGATGCCCTCGGGCTTGCCGAGTGTTTCCAGCAGAGTGCCGTCGGAATGGTACTCGCCGTCGCCGAAAGCGGCGTTGCCGGGCATGAATACATCGACCTGCGCTCTTACGCGGTAGGCGTTGACCTTTACACCCTCGAAATTGGGGTCGTCTGCGGGCACCATCCACCAGTCGGTGATAACGCAGCCGGTGTAGCCCAGCTGACCGCGGAGGACGGTGGTGACAAGGTCGTAATTGTAGTGGTTCCATACGCCGTTGAGGGGGTTGTAGCTGGTCATTATGCTAAGGGGCTTGCCCTCGTTTATGCATATCTCGAACACTCGCAGGTAAATCTCGCGCAGGGCGCGCTCGGAAATGCGGGAGTCGGCCAGGTTGCGCATAAGCTCCTGATTGTTGCAGCAGAAATGCTTGGGGCAGGCGGAAGCGCCGTGTCGCTGTATGCCGCGAATGGCGGCTGCGCCCAGTTTGCCGGCGAGATGGGGGTCTTCGGAGAAATATTCAAAGTTGCGGCCGCAGAGAGGGTTGCGGTGAATGTTTACGCCGGGGCCGAGGAGCATATTGCTGCCGCGCTCGATAAGCTCCGCACCGATGCAGGCCATGACCTCGCCGATGAGCTCTTCGTCCCATGTGCAGGCGAGCGCGGCGGCGCAGGGCGCCAGCAGACACTTGGCCTGCAGACGTATGCCGGAGGGGCCGTCGGTGGTAATAAGGGGCTTTACACCCTTGTCCCGCAGGGAGGGGATAACGCCGCCGAAGGCGCCCGCGTTGCCGTCGGGGCCGAGGGGACTGCCCATGCCGCCCTCGCCGCGGGTGAGAGCTTCAAGCTCTTCGTCACTCAGCTGTGAGATAAACTGGTCAAGGGTGATTTTACCCTGCTTTACGTCATCAAGGGTATAGCCCTTGTCGCAGGTATAGGCTATCTCGCCGGGCAGGCGGTCTATGATGCGCTGTTTCAGGTCGAACTGACGCATGGGCGCGGCCTCGTAGCTTCCGTCGGCGGTGAGGCGCTGCAGGGGCTCCACGGGAGCGCAGGTCTGCTCCAACTGCTTGATAAGCTTGGTTTCCACCACGGTGTAAACGCCCGCAAGTGTAAGAGACACGGAACTGCTGCCGAAAAGCAGCTCATAGTCGCCGCCCTCCAGAACAAATGCGTAGGGGAAAGCGGTCTTGCCGCCATCATCGTAGGAGGAGAGAGAGTATTCATCGGTGGCGAGGGTCAGTTCCTGGCTTTCGCCGGGAGAGAGCAGACGGGTCTTGGCAAAGGCGCAAAGGCTCAGCGCTGCTTTGCCCAGCTTGCCCTGAGGCGCGCGGCAGTACAGCTGCACTACCTCGCGTCCGGCAACAGAGCCGGTGTTGGTAACACGGACCCGTGCGGTGAGATCCTCGAAGGATATAAGCTCGATTTTGAAATCGGTGTAGGAAAGACCGAAGCCGAAGGGATAGAGCACCGCCTCGGGCTTGAAGGTGGAGAAGTAGCGGTAGCCCACGAAAATGTCCTCGCAGTAATTGACAACCTTTTCGTCGCCGAAGTTGTCGGCGCTGGGATAGTCGGCATATTTGCAGGCCACCGTGTCTGCAAGCTTGCCGCAGGGGTTGACTCGGCCTGTGAGAACGTCGGTAACGGCGTTGCCGCTTTCCATGCCGCCGTTCCATACGGCGAGAACGGCGGAAAGAGGATATTTTTCCGTCCATGCAAGGTCAATAATATTGCCGATGTTCAGCAGCACCACAACTTTTTTGAAGCGGGCGGTGACGGTGTCAAGAAGCAACCTTTCGTCATCGGAAAGATAATACGCGCCCTTTTCAAGCTTCACATCAAGGGACTCGCCGCAGGCGCGTCCGATGACGACCACGGCGGTCTCGCCGAATGCGGCGGCCTCGGTGAGGGTCTCTTCGTCAAGGGGCATCTGCTCATGGCGCTGGGGCCACATGCCCCAAGGGGCGGGAGAAATATCACGCTCACCGCACCATGCGGCGTATTTTTCCGCAAGGGCGGCGTTGTAAAGAATGCCGCTGTCCTTCAGAGCGTCGTAAAGGCTCACGCTGTAATGCTTCACAACGTCGCCGCCGCTGCCGTAGCCCATATCCATCCAGAGCACCTGATCGGTGCCGAATATTGATACGGGTGCAGAGCCGAGAGGCAGCACTCCGTCGTTCTTGAGAAGCACGCAGCTTTCCGCGGCAGCGCGGCGGAAAAGTGCGGAAACCTCCGCGGGTACGCTGTGAGCGCCGGACTGAGCGGGAGCGGAGCTGTTAAGCTCCTGTTCGAGGGAAACGGTGATGTTATCGTTCATGGGATTGCCGTCCTTTCGTGATGTTTTTTTAAAATTGTATCAAATCTGAGAAAATTATCAATAGAAAAAGTGAATGCGCCGCGTTTCTTTACAAATATTTGCGTTATGTGTATAATTGGGTAAAGCTCAAAAAAAGAGGCGATGGAGTTATGCGCGGATATGATTTTACCATACGCACAAAAGCGGATCTGATAAATGCGGTGGAAACCTACGGCATCGTGCCCTTTTTCGCCAATTCCATTCCCGGCTTTTCCGTGGAGGAGCACGCCGCTCCCGGCGTATGGTATAGCGGCAGCAGCGAGTGGCTTGCGTGGAACTGGAAGGGCGAGGTCATTCGTGAGACCGGCTGTGCCTACGGCAAGTTTCTTGAGAATAAGGCGGTTTTTATCAGCCGGGAGTGGTTCCCGGATTTTGCAAACTACCGGCGGGACGGATACGACTTCGACGCGAGATACGACGAGGGTCTTGCCGCCTACAGGGATAAGGAGCTGTTCGAGCTGCTGGACGCTAACGCGCCCATATTGTCCAAGGGACTGAAAACCATCGGCGATTACCGCAAGGGCGGCAAGAAAGGCTTTGACACTATCATCACCCGCCTGCAGGCTCAGTGCTATGTAGTCACCAGCGACTTCGTTTACGCAAGGGATAAATACGGCAGCGCCTACGGCTGGGGCATTGCGGAATATTCCACGCCGGAAAAGCTCTTCGGTGAGGAGTTTTGCCAAAAGGTATATGAGCGGGAACCGGAGGAGTCATATCAAAGGCTGTTTGACCATTTGAGGTCGCTTTTTCCGGACATAGATGAAAAGCTCATAAGAAAAATACTGAAATAAACAAACTATTCGGGAGGTTCGGCATGAGCAAGGAATTGGCGCGCACCTACGTTCCCTTTCAGCAGTGGAAGGAGAAATCGAAACAGACGGAGTACACCCAAAGCACCCCGCTGCTGGCGGAGGACGGCACCCTGCTGGCAAAGGGTTGGGCAAGACATAACTTGTTTGAATATGACAACCGCAAGGTGAAGTCGGGCATTAGAGCCGCAAGGAGTGGGATTTCTATCAGATATCCGACGGCAAGTGTATGCTGCAGTTGAATTTTGCGGATATAAAGATAGCGGGCTACGTTTCGGCAAAATTCGTTGACCTGCGAACCGGCGAGGTGGTTGCCGATACCATGCAGCTTTATGTCCTCGGCAGCAAAAAGCACCCCCACCCGCCCAAGGGCGACGTGCCCAACCGCATAAAGGATAAGATAGGCAAGGCGGAGTTTGATTTCAACACCATGGAGACCGAGCGCACCCTGTGGTACAAGGATAATACCGTGGAGTGCAGCCTGCGCATGGAAATTGCCCCGGGACTTGAAAACATGACCACTGTTCTGCCCTTCGACGAGGACAAGAGCCGCTATTTCATGACCACCAAGCAGACCTGCATGCCCTGCGAGGGTACGTTCAGCCGCGGCGATTTTTCCTATACCTTCTCCAAAGAGGATACCTTCGCGGTGCTGGATTGGGGTCGTGTGAATACCGTTCATAATATGGTGTGGTACTGGGGCAGCGGTGCCGGGTATATTACCGACGAAAAGGGCGAAAAGCACATCGCAGGCTTTGAGATAACATGGGCGATAGGCAACGAGAGCCACGCAACCGAAACCTGCATTTTCTACGACGGAAAGGTTCACAAGTTCGGCGCGGTGGACGTGGAGAAGTTCCCCAAGGACAGATATATGGAGCCCTGGACGATAGTTTCCGAGGACGGTCGGTTCAATATGACCATGCAGCCCACCTTCGACCATCATTCCGACCTGAACGTGGGTATCGCGAGAATGCATTCCCATCAGGTGCATGGCCTGTGGAGCGGAGATATGATCCTCGACGACGGCACAAAGCTGGAAATAAAGGATATGTACGCATTCTGTGAATACGTGGAAAATAGATGGTAAGATATACCCCCCGCAGCCAATTCGACTGCGGGGCACCACCATCGAGCTGCTGGCCTTCGTGCATCATATCGCCGACCACCCCGGTGAGATGGCAAAGGACATGGCGTATATTATCAAGCAGATACTTCTTTGAGTAAACGAAACCGCTCAACCGAAAGGCTGAGCGGTTTACTTATGCCCTGCCGTAGAGCATGGTGACAGGATCGCGGAAGAGTGGAATATGAGGCGGGGCGAAAGTGAAGATAACAAAGGCGAGGGCGATGAGGATAAGGATAATTAGCGACGTCCGAGCTGTAAAGCAGGGGTCAGTGCTGCCGAAATGCTGCGCTTCCCAAAGGAACACCGCCGCTGCGCTGATGTAGAAAATGGCGATATTGAACCAGTCGGCCGATACGCCGAATGCGCCGGTGTAGCCGTAATACAGGGCGGGAATAAGCAGCAGCCCCAGCAGGGTACCGCCCAGCTTGACGCACCAATAATCCGGCCGGGCTTTACCGATGAAGTGATATTCAATAAGGGCAAAGATGAAAAGGGGGAAGAACAGCAGCTTCATGTGCTCCCATGTGGACTCGTTTACTCCCGAAAAGGGCGCGATTATCACGCTGCCGCCGCTCCAGTCATAAAGAAAGTGGAGCAGTGTCCCCGCCAGCGAGGTGAAAATAAAACCCGCGATTTGCCATTTATTCAGCGTTTTGTTCATGCTGCCGCCTCCTGTAGACATACTTATGAGAAGTATATTCGGAAATGGCGGGAGTTATGCAAGCCGCCCTGCCGGAGCGGGCGAATGAGGAGTTGCCGTTCTCATAACGCAACAGCGGCACCATCAAACGATGGTGCCGCTGGGTTTGTCTGATAAAATCAGTCTTCCTTGATTTCAATGTTGCCGAAGCAGGCGCCGCAGATGTTGCAGCGCTTCTTGTCGTTGTAACGGCAGTAGCGGACGTTGTCTCCCATGTATTCGTAGGTGTACTTGCTTTCAAAGAAGCCGTGACCGCTGCCGCCCTCGTTGCGGGTGATGGTGCCCCATGTGCCGTGCATGAATGCAGCCTGGAACATAACGGGCTTGGTCACCTTGCGGAAGAGAATGGGACAGTGCCATACGGTGGGAGGAATACGGACTACGGTGGGCTTGGTTATCTTTCTGTGCTCCATATGGTCGGGGTCGTCACCGATGGCGAAGTCGATGTCGCAGTCGAAATCGAAGAAATTCTCGGGGTCGGAGCCCATGAAGAATATGTATTCGTCAACGCCCTGATGGAAGTGAGGAGCCTCGGTGTCATTTGCACCGGCGAAAATCTGCCAGCCGATGTTGTAGTTGGCGTCCTCCATGTAGATGTCGCCGCGGAAGTAAGCCTGAGGAGAGGGACACCATGCGCCCCACTTGGTCTCTTCCTTGGGCATTGCCAGAACCAGCTTTGAGGTCTCCGGAGTGAGAGCGGGCTTGGGAGCGATGAGAGTGGTGGCGTCGGAATAGGAGATGGTGGTGTAGTCGGGACGGACAACGGCAGTGAGGGAGGAAACGGCCTTGGTATCATCGTAAGCGCCCTTCTCGGAATAGAGGGCTACGCCGTCCTCGTTGATAGCGCCGAACTTTACGTTGGTGTAGGGCTTGGCGGGACACTTTTCGGGATTTACGAAGCATTCGCCGCAGTAGGTGCAGTCCTTTGCCTTGTCGAAAACGCACTTTCTGGTCTGGTCGCCGGAGTACAGATACTCGCGCTCGCCGTTCTCGCGCTCTACCAGCTCGACGGTCTCGAAGTTGCCGGAGAACATGACTGCCTGGAACAGCAGGGGCTTATCCACACGGACGAAGTTCAGGGGGCCGTGCCAGTAGTTCTTGGGAACCTTGATGATGGTGGGCTCGGTGATGACTATCTTCTCCATGGTCTCGGGAGTGGGGCCCATATAGAAATGGATCTCAGCGTCGAAGGAGGAGAAAACGTCGGGCAGCTTGCCGCCAAGGAATACGAGGTTTTCATCGCAGGGATGGAAATGAGCCTCGGGCTGGAGCAGTATGGGCTTCTTGAAAACCTGGAAGCCGCAGCTCATGGTAGCGCCGGGCATATCCTTCGCGCCGCGGAAATATGCCTGAGGGTTGACGCAGACGTCGCCCCACTTGGTGTCTTCGGGAGTAAATTCATAAAACAACTTTTCGTATTTTTCCTGCATGATGTTAGCTCCTTTCAAAAAAAGCAGGCAGCAGGGGTCACCTGCTGCCTGTAGGTAGGGTCATTACTTTTCCCAAGTCTCCTGGAGGCACTTGCCGCAGGTGTCGCACTTCTTGTCGGGGTTGTACTTGCAGGGCACGGGGCCGTTGTAGTACATTTCGATGGTCTTGCCGTCGGGCAGATCATAAACACCGCCGAACATGGGGGTGAAGAGGGTTGCGAGGAAGAGAACAGGCTTGTTGACTTCCTTGAAGTTCAGAGGACAGTGGTATACGCCGGCGGGGATACGAATGATGGTGGGCTTGTCGATGATGAAGGTCTCGGCCTCGTCGTCCTTGCCCAGAGTGAACTCGATCTTTGCGTCGAAGTCAAATACGTTGGGGAAGGAAGCGCCGAGGAATACAAGGAACTCGTCCTTTACGTGACGGTGCTGTACACGGTCAAGGAAGAAGGGCTTTACGAAGATCTGATAGCTCTGGTTGAACTCGGAGCCGGGGATCTGGCTGGCGCCGCGGAAATAAGCCTGGGGCTTAACTACGAAATCTTCGGGATCGCCTTCGGCTACGACTTCATTGTACTCCTGAGGGAACTCAAAAACCAGCTTGCCGAACTTGCTCTTGGCCTTGTCCTCTTCGGTGAGAATGTAATTGGAGGTTTCATAGGCCTGTGCCTTGGTAAGATCAAAATTGTTCTCGCTCATGGTCAATTTCCTTTCTGCTTTTTATTATGTAATTTTTTATTTCGCTGTTTAATGGCTCACAACCAGCCTTTTAGTTATTCTATAATAAAAAATATGAAATTTCCATAGTTATATTATAAATTGTTAAAAAAATCAAGCGGATATCTGTTCCGGATACCCGCTTGATTCGATTGAACGATGTTAATTCTCAGTTTTTCCGGTTTCCCCGCCTTTGCCCGCCGCCTTTTTGCGGATACGCTTGACAATGGAAACGACTATTGCGGTGATCGCGGCGATTATCAGCACAATGTAAATGAGTATTACGAAGGGGGAAAGGGCGCCGACCATGCCTTCGAGTATCAAATCCATAAAAGCTCGCTCCTTTGTTGGTTTTCTTAATAACAGTAAAAACGCCGGGGAGCAGTTTGTCAAGAGGGGAATTGAAAATTGAGAATTGAGAATTAGCCGCGGCATGTTGCTTCCGCCGTTTTTGTCATTGCGAGGAGCGAAGCGACGCGGCAATCTCCGGAATGACGATGTGCAGGCATAAACGAAAACGCGCAAAATGAAAAATATGTCATGCTGAGCTTGCGAAGCATCTCCGCACCGGGTTTGATGCCAATTCACAATAACTGCGGGGATCCTTCACTTCGTTCAGAATGACATATATTTAATTCTCGGCGGTTGTTATTTGATTAGCCGCCGTACAAAACAAAAAGGAGCCTGCGGTTTTCCGCAGGCTCCAGGTGTGTATGGGGATTATTATACGCCAAGCTCCAGTCTCTGGATATAGCCTTCCTGATCGTCGAAGGACATGTGGGTGAAGTATGCGGAGAAGCCGGCGATACGAACTATGAGGTCCTGATAGTCCTCGGGGTTCTTCTGAGCTGCGCGCATAACTTCGGTGTCGGCAACGGTGAAGTGAACCTGAATGCCGCCGAGCGTGAAGTAGGTGCTGATGAGGTCGCGGATCTTGCCGGTGGCGTCAGCGCTGTTGACGGAGTTGCCGTCCAGGCGGACGTTGATGGCGCCGCCGCAGCGGAGCTTGCGCCAGGGCATCTTGGCAACGCTCTTAACGTAGGCGAGGGGGCCATTTCTTACGGAGTCGGGTCTGGGATCGCTGGACAGGGACAGAGGATCGCCGGTGCGTCTGCCGTCGGGAGTTGCCCAGGTGCGCTTGCCCGCGCCGACGTTGTAAAGGTCGAGAGCGCCGCAGTTCTGGGTGCCGCCGTTTACGCCGGGAGAGTTGTTGAAGGTGTCGGTCCAGAAGTTGGTGAACCATCTTACCAGATCGTCAGCGGTATCATCGTCGTTGCCGTAGAAGGGAACCTCGTTGATGATGCGGCGGCGGAGCAGCTCGTGGCCTTCCCAGTTTGCCTGCAGAGCATCGTAAAGCTCCTTGGTGGTAATGAGCTTCTTGTCGAAGCACATGTACTTGATGGCGGAAAGGCTGTCGGCGGTGGTGCCGATGCCGTTGAACATGGAACCCATGCCGTTGTAGGTGGCACCGCCCCAGCTTACGTCCATGCCCTTTTCGAGGCAGCCTTCGGTCATCATGGAAGCGGAAAGAATGGGCCACTCATGGTTGAATACCATAGCGGCGAAGTGGTACATGCGGGTAACGCTGTCGATGTAGAACTTCATCTGGCGCTCCATCTCTGCCTGGATCTCCTCGAAGCTTTCATACTCATAGAGCTTCTTGCAGGGAAGCTTGCCGGTAGAGCCGTCCATGGGGTTGACGTTGCCGTGGATAATGTACTGGAGAATGTTTACAAGGCTTGCGCCGGTGCCGAAGCCGCCGCAGTTGGCAGCCATGGACCATTCCTTGCCGCTGATAGCGGGCTCGACGCATCCGAATACGGCGTAGCGGCGGGCGTCCTCCAGAGGCACGCCTCTGTCGAGCATGGCCTTGATGATAACGTCGTCGTTATTGAACTGAGGCATACCGCCGGAACGCTTGGAGGTGGCGATGGCCAGTTCCCAAAGGTGATCGGGAGTGTGCTCGTTTACGCGGAATGCGATGCTGGGCTCGGCAACGCGCAGACGATAGTAGGCGAGAAGAACCATCTCGGTTACGATGTTGTAGTCTCCGGTGCCGTCAGACTTCTGGCCACCGATGGTGATGCAGCTGCCGGCTGCGATGTTCTGCATACCGCCCTGCAGGTCGAAGAAGGTTCTGCCTTCCTTGTGAGCAGCGATGAGCTGGTCGTTGTTGGGCTTGGGGAACATGATGATCTGGTCGCCCATGTGGTACAGCCAGGCGTCGATAAGCTCCTGAGCCTCTTCGCGGGTGAGAGCGCCGGTGGCGATATCATTTTCAGCGAGAGGTCCGAGGAAGGAGTCGATGAGACCGGGGGAGTCTGCCCAGTGGGTACCGTCAGCGATGAGCAGGTACTGATAGAAGAGGATAGTCTGCAGACCTTCCCACAGGTTTCTTGCGGGATTTTCGATGATCCACTCGCAGGAGTCTGCTCTCTTGAGCAGCTCAGCCTTGCGCACGGGATCAGCGGTGGTCTCGGCCTTCTTGCGGCAGCCCTCAGCGTAGCGCTTGCTCATGAGGATCATGCCGTCGCAGACCTTGATGTATGCGTGATAGAACAGCTCGCTGCGTACGTTTTCGTGAGTGGTGCAGGCCTGAATTTCAGCCAGCTTTTCCTGAGCGATTCTGCGGCACTCGCCGAAGCCGACGGTTACAGCGCGCTCATAGTTGGGGCAGAAGTGGCCGGGATAAGAACCGTTGAGGAAGTTCTTGTAGGGGCCCATGTTGGCGATGAACTCGGGGGGGAACAGACCCTTTGCGGTAGCGGCAATGTCGTTGTCCTTCCAGAACTCGGCGGCCTCGAGGATCCATGCACGGTCAGCATCGTCTACCCAAACGCTGCCGGGCTGCTGCCATGCGGCCTTGAAGCGCTCGTCGGTATCGCCGAAGCAGCCCTTGATCCATGCGTAGCTGCACTGCTCGATGTCGAAGTGGACGGTGCGGCACTGGGGGCCTGCGTCGCCGAAGAAGATATCCTCGTCCTCAATGTTGATCTCGCGCTGGGTCAGCCAGTTATAGAGGAAGCCTGCGCGCTTCATGATGGGATATTCCTTGGGATTTTCCTTGTAATAATCGGTGAGGATGCGGTTGCGCTCAAAGTTCAGACGAAGGTCCTTGTTCTGGCGCTTTCTTCTTTCCTTGAGAGCCTGCATACGAGGGGAAATAGGAAGCTCAAACTTATCCATTTTATTACTCCTTTCGCGTTATCGCGTATTTTAATGACTGTTTTATGGGGAGCACTGCCCTCAGCACTCCGCCGGCAGAGCGAATGAGAAAGATGCTGAAATCAACGTTCAGCATACACCTCATCCACCACTTCGTGGCCCCCTTCTCCTCAAGGAGAAGGTTAACCGATGCCGCAACTTTTCACTCTTCGCTATTAGTGGCGCGGTCTTTAATGCAGCTGGCAGGGGAGGTCGTAGCTCTGGAAGATCTTCAGCGCGTTTTCCATGAATTCCTCGGGGGGAGGCGCCCAGCGGTGCATTTTGTACTTCCAGCCCAGACGCTCGTACTTGGACTTGCCGAGATGATGATAGGGCAGCAACTGAACCAGCGTTACGGCGTCGCCCAGCTCCTTGCAGAACTTTGCGGTGGCGTGCATATTCTCCTCGCTGTCGTTGAGGCGGGGGATAACGGGATAGCGAACCTGCAGCTTGCCGCCGTTTGCGGCGATGAAGCGGGCGTTTTCGAGAATTTTCTCGTTGCCTACGCCGGTGAGCTTCTTGTGCATTTCGGAATCCATCTGCTTCAGGTCGTAGAGGAACAGGTCAACATAGGGGATTATCTGACGGAAATGCTCGGTATCGGCATATCCGGTGGTGTCCAGGCAGATGTGGATACCGCTGTCCTTCAGCCGCTTGACGAGGTTATATGTAAAGGGAAACTGGCTCATGGCCTCGCCGCCGGAAACGGTGATGCCGCCGCCGTTCTTGAAGAAGGGAACGTCCTTCATAACACGCTCGTAGACTTCGTCCACGTGGGTGTCCCAACCGGCGGTGTAGAGCGCCTTGTTGATGCAGACCTCGGCGCACTTCTGACATTCGTTGCACTTGGCGCGGTCTACGGTTATTTTTCTTATAAGGCCGGAACCGTCGAGAGCCTCTTCGGGCTTGCCGGGGATAAGAGCGCCCTGATCGCAGGCCTTGATGCAGGTATTCTCGCAAAGGTCAACGCCGAGACATTTCAGCGGCAGGTAGCCAAGCTGAAACTTATGCATCTGAGATTCGGGGCTGTGGCACCAAAGGCAGCGCAGGGGGCAGCCTTTTGTATAAACTGTGGTACGGATACCGGGGCCGTCGTGAACCGCATATCCCTGTATATCATATATGCGGCCGGCTGCGTTTTCGTATTCCAATGATGAAACCACCTTTTTTAGCTATACTATTGCGTATTATACTGTATTATATATTATAAACATTTTATTTTGTTTGGCAAGCGCTTTATAATATTTAGTCGGCTTAAAACTATGCAAATATATAATAAAACGATACGAATGGGGCATGAAAAGATATAGGTTTGACTTATATGAGGAATATTTGGTAAAATACGTGCGGGAAATAAAAAATTGAATACAGGAGGATAGAAATGAAAAAGAAAGAAACTGCCCTGCAGGCTGTGAAGTTCACTCTGTTTTCCGCCTCGGCGGGAATAATACAGGTTGCGTCCTTCACGCTGCTCAATGAGCTGATCA
The DNA here is from genome assembly GCA_964472725.1 of uncultured Oscillospiraceae bacterium. Classification (GTDB taxonomy): domain Bacteria; phylum Bacillota; class Clostridia; order Oscillospirales; family Oscillospiraceae; genus RGIG6375. Next base: position 33,874 of record CAYYLZ010000010.1, on the reverse strand, counting down.
GCTGGCCTTACTGGCCGGCGTATCTCATTTCGCTGGTTTTGTCGGTGCTGTGGAATTTTACGCTCAACCGCAGGTACACCTTCAAATCGGCGGCAAACGTACCCAAAGCCATGGCGAAGGTGTTCGGCTTCTATCTTGTGTTCACTCCGCTGTCTACATGGCTGGGGCAGCTGGCGGAGAACGCAGGCGTCAACGAGTACATAATTCTTGCCGTGACCATGATCGCGAATTTCGTGCTGGAATTTGTGTTCACCAAGCTTGTTGTCTATCGGGGGCAGGAGAATACCCGACAGACGCAAAATAAAAATCAATAATTTTCGGAATAAAATCCTCCCTGAAGCGCAGACTAAAAACGAAACTAATTCAGGGAGGCTTTTATCATGAATAACATGACCAATAACGTAAACTCCAGCATCAGATGTTCCGTGGACAACTGCGTTTATCACGCACAGAATCAGAATTACTGCACCAAGAACGAGATCAGCGTAGGCTGCTGCAACACCAATAATCCTACCAGCTGCGACAGCACCGAGTGTGCTTCCTTCAAGGTAGATAACGCCAAGTGCTGATAAAAGCAAGAAACGAGGAAGGTATTTGCCTTCCTCGTTTGTTTGTATATGTAATAATGAAAAATAATGTCACCCTGAGCGCAGCGAAGGGTCTCCGCAGCAGGCGTGCTGCCAATCTTGTGTAAATGCGGAGAGTCTTCACTGCGTTCAGAATGACAAAAAATTTAGGGTTGTATGGTTTTGTCGTTTCAGTTATCCCGCGAGCACTTTTCCGCGTCGATGGCCAGCACCAGCATAAGGGTGCACAGGGCTTTCTGGGGGTCAAAAACGTCGATGGAATAGGTGTCCGTCCAGTTCCACAGCTCCTTGGAAATGTCCGCGACCCTTGCGCCGCGGGAGTCAACGATGGAGTAATCCCACTCCATCCAGCTGCCCTCGACCTGCCAGCCGTTGAAGTCGATGTTGTATCGGGGGCGGAAGAGGGTGAATTCCTTGGTGACGCAGCCGATGTACTGGTCTTTTACATAAAGCTCGAAGCGGGGCAGGAAGGACAGTATCTTCTGCTTTACAAGACCCAGCTCGTTGCCTGCCGCGTCATAAATGCGCAGCTGATGACCCCAGGCCAGCTCACCCTTTACGCTGTAAACGGTGCGGCCGTTTTCGTCGAATATGTCATAGCTGTCAAACCATGAGAAAAGGCGCTGCTTGAAAAGAAGCTTCATTGCGGTAACTCCTTACTTGTCAAATTCGTGGATTGGGCAGCCGAGAATGCTTTCCATAAGTGCTGCCAGCGTCAAAGACTGGTCGCGGCGCTCAAAGGCGGCCTGCATGGCCTCCTCGCTGCCCTTGAACTTTTCTATACTGCGGGCGTAGCGCTCCGCTACGTCTACCCGCTCCGTACCCTTGGTGATCTTGTCGGCCATGTAGACAACCTCTTTTTCCGCGATGCGGTCGGTGTCGATAAATTCGCCCATGTGAGAGCCTACGATGAGCGCCTCGGGGCGCAGGCCGCCCATTTCCAGCAGGTAGAGCATGCCGCGGACGGAATGGAAATGCTCCGTGCGGCGAATATCGTGGAGCAGGCCGCCGCGGCGGCACAGATCTGCGTCCAGCTCAAGACCTTTTGCGTTCAGCGCCAGTGCCAGTTTATAGGATACCTCCGCAACTGCCTTGCAGTGGTCGATGACGTGGGGCGGCATACCGCTGTTTTCAAGTAATTCAAGACATCTTTCGTTTTTGTCCATATCAGTCACCCTTGATGTAATTGGCGCAGAAGGGCACGATGCGCCCGTCGCGGTAAACGTGGAGGCTGCAGCGGCGCAGTCGCTCGAGGTCGATGCTCCATGCGTCCTGAAATGCCATGCCTGTTACGGTGAAGCCGTGGGATTTTATTCGCGCCAGCAGGCCGTCAAAATTGTCCGCATCGCCGGTGTACTGCTCTGCTTCGAGGTCACGAGTCCAGCGTCGGGCAACGAAACGGCGGTTACGCAGAGCCTCCGCGTCGGGCTCGGCGGTTTTGGAGCAGCAGCAATCGCCGCCGGTCTGCTGCTTGGGGGTTATGGCAGTTATGCCGTCGGGCATGATGACGAAGTCGCCGTGGAAGCCGCATCGGGGGTGGTCGCAGGAGGAGGGGGCAATGTCGCTGACCTTGATAAGTCCCTCGGTCTGCGCTTCTATTGCCTGCAGAATTTCCGGCAGGGTTATTCTGTCCTCGTCTTTGGGCGGCTGGGGATAGCGTCCGAAATAGCTGACGGGCTGGAAATGTACGCCCCGCACAACGGGGGATTTTTCCATAGCCAGCTTCACGATGGCGCCGATTTCGTGGTCGTTGACGCCGGGGACTACCGTGGGAACCAAAGTAACGCCCAAGCCCGCTTCGCCGCAGACCCGAATTGCTTCCAGCTTCTGCTCAAGCAGAGGACGACCACGCAGCTTCTTGTAAGGCTCGTCGGTTACGCCGTCAAACTGCATGAACACGAAGTTCAGACCCGCTGCGGCAAGCTTTTTGGTGAATTCCGGCTCTGCGGCAAGGCGCAGACCGTTGGAATTAAGCTGAATGGAGCTTGCGCCAGCCCGCTTTGCCGCCGCGATTATCTCGGGCAGGTCGTCGCGGACGGTGGGCTCACCGCCGGAAAGCTGAATAAATTTGCGGTTAGCCGCCGTCATTGCGCAGAAATCCTCGTAAAGCTCATCGGGAGTCTTTTCACGCATGGGCTCAAAGTCGCCGCTTTCCGCAAAGCAGACGGGGCAGTGAAGATTGCAGCGGGAGGTTATCTCAATGAGCACGCAGCAGGTGCTCTGCAGATGCTTGGAGCAAAGGCCGCAGTCGTTGAGGCAGTCGGGCATATCCTCCCATTCCTCTTTGGGCGCTTTGTAATTGCCCCATGTGGTAAGCTCGGGCGCGCCCCGCCATACGATGGTCTTGAAGCTGCCGTGCTCCGGGCAGCTCTTTTTCATATACCAATCCGCACCCTCCTGCACCAGCCGCGCGGGTATGCGCTGCAGACATTCGGGGCAAAGGGAGGCGGTTTTTTTCACTTTGTTGGGGGTAACTTTTATCTTCATGGAGACATCTCCTTTGTGTGCTGCGTTTTTATCATTATACCGATAAGCGCGGAAAGTTTCAAGGAGTAAAACGGGAGGCATCAGAGCGGCTGAGGCACGCCTCAGCCCTACGTTCAACAGCGTCATTCCGAGTGTTAACGAGGAATTCCCCTGTTGAAAGGAACGCAGCAACAATTACGATCAGCATCTATACGGGGGTTTCTGCGGCTGCGCCCTCTGACGAGGCCCGCAGGCCGAGTGCATGCGAGCAACCGCCGAAGGCGGCTCTTGGCGAGTCGTAATGGCGTAACTTTTACTGCATTCCCTGCCGCAGATAACTTTTTTGTAGTATTCGGACGGTTGCACGCAACTTTTTTCTTGTATTACGGCGGAATTATATATATAATGTTAAATTGACCAAGTGTTGTTATTGCTTGGTATACTATAACCCGGAGGTAATCCGTGAATTTCGATTCGGCCTTTTATCTGTTCTGCTTCCTGCCGGTGCTTATGCTGCTCTACGCTGTGGTGCGGGGCACAAAGGGGAGAAACGTCCTGCTGCTGGTCTGCGGGCTTGTGTTCTACTCCTTCGGCAGCCTGAACGGTCTTATACTGCTGCTGGCTTCGGCGGCGGTGAACTATATACTGGGTCTCGGGCTTATGGGCAGCCGCGGCCGCAAGGGGCTGGTTATCCTCGGCGTGGCGGCGAACCTCGCATTTCTGGGTGCGTATAAGTACCTCGACTTCCTGTTGGCGGGCGTTTCCGCATGGGAGAGCGCAGGACTCATTGCGCCTGTGGGTATATCCTTTTTCACCTTCCGCAGCATATCCTATCTTATCGACACCTACCGCGACAAAAACGCAGGCACGAAAAATTTCTTCCGCCTGCTGCTTTACATATCCTTTTTCCCACAGCTTATGGCGGGCCCAATCAGCCGATTTTCGGATTTCACCCCGCAGCTTGACAGCCGCAGTTGCAGTGCTGAAAGCACCGCCGAGGGTCTGCGGAGATTTGTGATAGGTCTGGGCAAAAAACTGCTGATCTCCGCCGCCATGGGCGATATAGTGGACGAGGTGTTCGCGTTCGGAGGTACCGATTTCAGCCTTGCGTGGCTGGGTGCGATTGCCTATACGCTGCAGATTTATTTTGATTTCTCGGGCTACAGCGACATGGCCATCGGCATGGGCCGCGTTTTCGGATTCACTACGGCTGAAAACTTCGATTACCCCTATATTTCCGCCTCCGTCACTGAATTCTGGCGGCGCTGGCATATCTCCCTTTCAAGCTGGTTCAGAGATTACCTTTATATCCCGCTGGGCGGCAACCGAAAGGGTAAAGTACGCGCGGCAGTGAATAAATTCATCGTTTTCACCCTCTGCGGCCTGTGGCACGGCGCAAACTGGACGTTTATCATATGGGGCGCGTGGCACGGAGCTTTCTCCGCGCTGGAGAGCCTTAAGGTGATAAATACAAAGCGTATTCCCAAGGCTATCGGACATATATACACCCTGCTGGTGGTCTGCCTTGGCTTCGTGATGTTCCGCGCGGCGAGTGTCAGCGAGGGACTGGCTATGCTGGGCGCAATGTTCGGCGGCGCTCATCTCCCTGCCACCGGAGCTGTAACTGCCGCAACGGTGCTGCTTCGCCGACTTCTTGACGGCGAGGGCATATTCATGCTCGTTCTTGCCTGCCTTTGTGCTCTGCCCCTTGGCAGAAAACTGTGGCTTCGCCTTGAAAACAGGGGCGGAGCTCAGTGGCTGAGCTACGGGCTGAGCCTTGTGCTGTTCCTGCTCTGCCTGTTCCGACTTGCGGCGGGCGGCTTCTCGCCCTTCATCTATTTCCAATTCTGAGGTAACGCAAATGAAGAGAAAATTACCGGCAATCCTGTTCGTCGCGGTGTTTTTTATCATCTGCGTCGTACCCACTATAGGATTTTTTATCTTCGGCCCCGCCGATGCGGGCGCAAACGAGCGCCTTGCCGCCAAGCCCTCTCTTACGGAGCGGGACGGCAGCCTGAATACCGAATTCCTGTCCGACCTGAGCGACTATTTCGCGGGGCGCTTTTTCCTGCGGCAGGAAATGATAACCGCAAATAACGGCGTAACGGCTCTGCTGGCGTCCTCAGCAGAGGAGGACGTTATCCTTGGCAAAAACGGCTGGCTCTACTACGCCGACACCCTCGGTGATTACACGGGCACCGAATATCTCAGCGGTCATGACGGCTTTGCGGCATATAAAAATCTCAGCCTTATGCAGCAGCACTGCGAGGCGGCGGGCGTGGATTTCCTGTTCACCCTTGCCCCGAACAAGAACTCTCTTTATTACGAAAACATGCCCGACTACGGCGGCAGAGAGTATTGGAGGCAGGCTCAGCGGTTGTATGCGGGCTGTGAGGTGTATGGCGTAAATTATCTTGACCTTTTCAAGGTGTTTGAAAACGAGGACGAGGTGCTCTACTTTGCCCACGATTCCCACTGGAACAGCAAGGGTGCGGCACTGGCTGCCGACGCTATACTTGCCGCATTCGGAAAGGAAAGCAACTACTTCGGCGGCGATTTTTCAAAGGAAACCGCCCGCACGGGCGACCTTTTCGAGATGCTCTATCCCGCGGGAACGGACAAAGAAACCGACCCTGTTTATTCGCCTGCCGTCGAGCTTGAATACGAGGGCAGCGGCGTTCGTCCCGACAGCATAAACATCGTAGCCCACGGCAGCGGTGAGGGCGGATTGCTTGCCTACCGCGACTCCTTCGGCAACAATCTCTATCCCTACCTTGCCGACAGCTTTGAAACCGCCCGTTTCTCCCGCGCCACCGCCTACGATCTGACGGCGCTTGACGATGTGGACTGCGTGCTCATTGAGCTGGTGGAGCGCAATATTGACTACCTTATCACCAATATCCCCGTCATGCCCGCGCCAGCTGTGACGGCTGCCAAGTGCGAGCCTGTAGAGGCGGAGTATGAGCGTGAGGAAGTGAAAAACGCACCCGAAGGCTGCGTACTTGTGCGAGGAACGCTGGACATTAAGGCGGAGAACGTGTATATTCTCTGCGAGGGCGCGGCATACAGCGCCTTCCTGCTGCAGGGCGGGCGGTTTGCCGCCTATATTCCCGCCGATGCCGAAATACATGGCATAGGTGTTTCCGATGTATGGACATATTAAGATATACGAGGTACAGAAAATGAAAAAGACTATTGCAATAATGCTGGCACTTCTCATGCTGCTGAGCCTTGCCGCCTGCGGTGAGGAAAAGGACGCGGCGGTTGACTCGATCGGCGGTCAGGACGGCCCCGAGGTAACGGTTACCGCAACTATCAAAGAAACTCCCGAGCCTACCCCGGAGGCAACTGTTGAGCTGACTCCCGAGCCAACACCCGAGCCGACTCCCGAGGCTGACCCTGCAGCCGAGCTGAAGGCAACTGCCGAGAGCTTTATCGGCGCTGCCGTGGAGGAGCTTATCGCCGCCATCGGCGAGCCTGAGTCCTCTGATTACGCACCCAGCTGCATTGGCCCCGGCGAGGACGGAAACCTGTATTACGAGGGTTTTATCGTTTATACATATCGTGAAGACGGAACGGAGACGGTAGAATATGTCGAGTAAGGAATTGCTGCGCGCGCTGCTTATATTCATAGTCGCTGCGGCGGTGCTGGCAGTATCGGCCTTTGCGCTGGACGGCATGTTCCCCAATGTGCCGCCGGTGGTGGTGGAGGTAACTCCCGAGCCTGTTCCCGAACCGGAGCCCGAGCCGGAGTACGTATGCCCCCTTGAGCTGAAAACAGGCCACAATACCCACAGCCGCTATATCAGTGGCTATGAGGACGATACCTTCCGCCCCGATAAGACCATGACCCGCGCCGAGGCAGCCGCTATGATTTACGGACTGCTTAAGGAGGTGCCGGCGGAGCGCGCCGTTTTTGAGGACGTATCCCCGGAGGATTGGTACTATGACGCAATAGGCGCGCTGGCTGCCGCCGGTGTGATAGTGGACGAGGACGAGTGCGTTGAGCCCATGGAGGAGATAAGCCGCGCCGAATTCGTGGCTATGCTCTCCCGCTTCTTCCCCGAAAGCGAGGCAGAGTGCGACTTTGACGATGTTCCCGAGGGCAGCCTTTATTATGAGCACATTGCCAAGGCAAGCGAGCTGGGCTGGATAGACGGCTATGACGACGGCCTGTTCCACCCCTACCGCAGCATCAGCCGCGCCGAGGCGGCGACGGTCATAAATAACGTCCTTGGCCGCCGCGCCGACGCAAGCTATGCCGACGGAATTATCCTGCCCCTGTTTACGGACGTAAGCCCCGACCACTGGGCCTATTACGATATCATGGAGGCCTCGCTGACCCACAGCCCCAGTATGATCCACGGTGTTGCGGAAAGCTGGCATACTGTTGATACCGAGCCGCTGAGCAGACCTGCCGGCGTGCTCTATGAGGGGCAGGATTATTATTACATAGGCGAAAACGGTCTGCCCGTTGCCGATGCTTACGTTGGTACGCTGTACTTTGGACCCGACGGCCTTTACACCAGCGGCGACGAGGAGATAGACCGCTACGCCAAGGAACTGCTGGCGGAGATAGTCACCGACAGCATGAGCCGTGAAGACCGCCTTATCGCAGCCTATAATTACGTGCGCGATAACTTCACCTATCTGCGCCGCAATTATTACGATGTGGGCGAGACCGGCTGGGAGCTGGAGGATGCCCGCGTAATGTTCCGCACCAAGCGCGGCAACTGCTATAACTACACTGCCGCATTCTGGGCGCTTGCCCGTCAGTTGGGTTACGACGCCCGTGTAATAAGCGGCGGCGTGGGCTGGTCGGAACGCCCCCACGGCTGGGTTGAGATAGATAACGAAGAGGGCGTGCCCTATATCTACGATACTGAGCTGGAAATGTCCTACCGCAATAAGGGCGTGTATTATTATAACTTCTTCCATATGAGCTACGACGGCGTCCCCTGGCCTTATGTGAAGGACTGAATAACAGCAACCCCCGCACCGACGTATAAATCGGTGCGGGGGTTTTATCATATTTCAACCTCTTCGCCTTTGGCGAGGTCGTAAACGCGGGTGCAGATGCGCTTGGCGAGGTTCAGGTTATGGGTCACGGCGACCACGCCCATGTTCCGCTCCTTGGCCTCGGTCAGAATTTTGTTCCATATCTGTGCCTGGGTGATAACGTCCAGCATGGTGCTTATTTCGTCGCAGATGAGGAAGTCCGCGCCGCTCATCAGCGCGCGGGCGACGCAGAAGCGCTGCAGCTCACCGCCGGAAAGCTCACGGGGATAGCGATCAAGCCATTCCTGCTCAATGCCGAAGGAGGCCAGTACGTCCTGACGCAGCCTGCCGCTCTCTTCGAGAACGCGGCGCAGCTTCCAGCGGGGATTTATGGCCTTTTCCGGGTGCTGATAGATAAGCTGCACGGGGCAAATTCCCTTTTCGGGCAGGGGCGCGCCGTCCAGCAAAACTTCACCCGCTTCGGGACGAAGATAACCTGCCATTATCATGGCGAGAGTGCTCTTGCCGTAGCCGCTGGGGGCGAACAGTCCCACCACCTCGCCGCTGCTGACGGAAAAATTCTGATTTTCCAGTACGAGGGGGGATTTGCGGTCGTAGCGGAAAGTGATGTTTTTAGCCTCAAGTAGCATGGAAACACCTTACCTCTCCGCCGCGGATTTCCCGCACGGGCGGGGTTTTTGCGCGGCATTCATCGGTGGCGTGGGGGCAGCGGGGGGCGAAAAGACAGCCCGTGGGCAGGCTGCCCGCGTAGGGCTGAAAGCCCTCGATAGGCTTAAATTCGTTTTGGGGCAGGGCACGCCAGAGCGCCTTGGAATAGGGGTGGCGCAGGGCGTCGGGGCCTTTGCGGAAATCCTCCGCGGGGGCGATCTCAACGGTGGTGCCTGCATAGAAAACGGCAATGCGGTCGGCAAACTCGAAAGCCAGGTCGATATCGTGGGTAATGAGAATGACGCTCTTGCCCTCGTTTGCCATTTCGCGGAACATGGAAAGAGCCTCCTTGGCCTGCTCAAGGCTCATGCCGGGAGTAGGCTCGTCGGCGATTATGAGCTGCGCCTCGGTGATAAGGGCGGTGGAAACCAGCACACGGCGTGCCATGCCGCCGGAAAGCTGGAAGGGATAAAGCATCTCTGCTTTTTCGGGCAGCCCGAAGCGCTTGAAGATACCGCGGCGCTTCTCGGTGGGGTAGGGCTTTTTGTGACCGTCCGCCTGCTTGCCCACCTTCATCAGCGGGTCAAGGTACGCGACGGACTGGGGAACGAGAGCTATCTCGCTGCCCCGCAGCTTTGCCTGAGTTTCGGCGGTAAGCTCGCCGTCCTTATAATGAAGATGACCCTTTACCGTGGCGTTGGCGGGCAGTATGCCGAGAATGGCGGAGGCCAGCAGGCTTTTGCCAGAGCCGGAGGAACCGGCAACTGCCACTATTTCGCCCGGGCGCACGGTAAGGTGCAGGTCGGAAATCACCTGCAGCTCCTTCTGCTCCAGAGCGCTGTCGTACATGCGGAAGGAAACGGAAAGGTCGTGTATTTCCAGCAGATTTTCGTTATGGGCTTTCATACCTTTCCTCCTTTATTCGTGTGCGCTGTAGGGGTCGATTATGGTGCGGAGATTGTCGCCCAGCTTGTCAACAAGAAGAACGATGCAAAGCAGCATCAGGCCGGGGAATACCGCCGGCCACCACATACCTGCCGAGAGATATTTCATGCTCTCGGAGAGGATAATGCCGATGGCGGGCTGCTCGGGAGGCAGGCCGTAACCAAGGAAGGATACGCTGGCCTCGTGGAGTATGGCGTGGGGGAACATGAGCACCAGTCCGACAAAGAACTGGGGAACGAGGTGGGGCAGCAGATGGCGGGTGAGTATCCAGCCGCCGGACTTGCCCAGGCGGCGGGACACGGCGATATACTGCTGGTTGCGCAGCTGCAGAACCTCGCTGCGGATAAGACGGGCAAGGCTGCACCAGTGGGTTGCGGCGATGCCCACAAGAAGTCCTTTGAGACCCCTTCCTAGGGCAAAGGAGATGAGTATTACAAGAATGGTGTGGGGCACGCCCATTACAAGGTCGATGACCCAGTTTATAGCGCCGTCAAGACGCTTGGAGCCGGTTGCGGCGGCAATGCCCACCAGCACGGCCACGACCGCGCTGATGATGGAGGCCGCAAGGCCGACGGTTATACTGACGGAAAGACCCTTGAGGGTTCGCATGAAAAGGTCGCGTCCCAGTGCGTCGGTGCCGAAAGGGTGCTCCCAGGAGGGAGGCTGTTTGGCCTCCATGAAGTTGGTGGCAACGGCGCTGTCGGGAATAAGTATGCCTGCCGCGTAGGCTGAGACCAGCAGGGCGGCGATGACGACGGTGTAGATAAGCAGCTTGGTGCGGCGGTTGAGCTTTCTCATTTTGCCACCTCCTGTATCTGCGGGTCAACCACGCCGTAAAGGAGGTTGGCTATCATGTTGCCCACGCATACGAAGAGGGCGGAGAACAATGTCACGCCCAGCAGCAGGGGAACGTCGGAATTAAGACCTGCCGCGGCAACGGCGGAACCGAGGCCGGGATAGGAGAATACGTTTTCCGCAAGAACGGAGCCGCCGAAAAGCTCGGCGAAGGAAGCGAACTGCAGGGTCAGCGCAGGCAGCAGGGCGTTGCGCAGACCGTGACGGAAAAACAGGCTGCCCTTGCTCTCGCCGCGGGCGCGGGCGAAGAGGGCGTATTCGCTTTCCATAATGTCAAGGAGCTTCTGACGGGTATGCAGAGCGATGTTGGCGAAGGACATAAGGCTGAGAGTCAGCGCGGGCAGGAAAAGATGATGCAGGCGCTGCCATATAGTCACGTCCGCGGCAGCCACGCCGATAGGCGAGGAGAAGCCGATGGGGAACCAGCCAAGTTTCACGGAGAACAGCAGCAGGAACAGAAGTCCCAGCCAAAAGGTGGGTACGCTGCTGAGCAGGTAACATATTTTCTTGATGATGCGGTCTGCCCAGCCGTCGCTGTTCATACCCATAACGCAGCCGAGTGCAAAGCCGATAACGCCGGAGAAGAGCCACGCGCAGAGCATCAGCGCAAGGGAATTCACGAAGCGCTCGCCGATTATTTCGGCTACCGGGCGGCGGTAGAGCAGGCTTTCGCCCATGTCACCACGGAGAAGAGCGCCCAGCCAGTTGAAGTAGCGCTGTACCGGCGGGTCGTTTACGCCCCAATATTCCTCAATTTCGGCTCGCTGTTCGGGAGAAACGGCACCTACGCCGAGGATATACTGCTGCACCGGGTCAACGGGAGAAAAGCTGACCAGAGCAAATGCGATTATGCTCACGGCAAGCAGCAGGGATATTATCTTGACGCCGTAGCGCAGGAAGATGCGCCCAAGGCGGGCGGCGGTGCCTTTCATAAAGTGGTCTCCTTTGCGGTTTTAGTTAGCCCATGTCCAATCCTGAAGATTTTGGAGGACGGGGAGAGATGCGCCGTGGGGGTGGAGCTGCTGATTGCCTATGTCCAGCCCGTCGCGGACGAAGTAGATGTGGTCGATGTTGACTATCCATACCCAGGGACATTCGCCCTTCATGGAGGTGCCGGTCTCGCCGTCCCACTGGGCAAGCTGCCAGTTGCGATAGGCCTCATCCACGGTGAGCGCTTCCATAGCGGCGGCGAGGTAGCCGTCAGTGGCGTCGCTCATGTAGCCCTCGGGGTTATAGTAGTCGTCCTTGAAAGCGCCCGCGCTCTGATACAGGCAGTAGCTTTCGTAGGGGTTGGCTGAGCCCCAGCCCATCATAACGGACTCGGAGAACATGCGCTTGGAAATATCATCCCAGCTGGTACCCTCAACGATAACGCTTATGCCGATCTCCTTGAGCTGCTCGGCGGCAGCCATTGCGACCGCCTGACGGACGGAGTCGCCGCTGGGGTAAACGCAGCCGAACTCGGCCTTTACGCCGTTCTTTTCAACGATGCCGTCGCCGTCGGTATCGGCCCAGCCCGCGTCGGCAAGAAGCTGCTTTGCGTAGTCCACGTTGGTCTCTATTTTAACCTCGGGGTTGTTCCACGGCATGCCGTCGTTTTCGGAGTAGCAGGGGTTAGCGTAGCCGCCAAGCGCCACCTCGGCCACCATCTCGCGGTCGAGGGCGTAGGCTATGGCATGGCGTATCTCAATGTTGCAGGTGACGTTGTTGCCGATGGGCTGGCCGCTCTCGGTGGTCTTGCCCTCGTTGGGGCTCATGGGGAGAGTGAAGCCGCGGTTATCCACAGAGGAAATATTCTTCACGCTGTAGCCCTCCACGGGGATGTCCGCCAGAGTGGCGGCGCTCTGGGCAACGTCAACCTGTCCTGCCTTGACGGCGGCGAGGGCCGCGTCCTCAGTCATAAAGACGATGGTGACCTTCTTCATGGCGGGTACGGTACCGTAGTAATCCTCGTTGGCTTCAAGAATGAGCTGCTCCTGCTTGTTCCACTGGACGAACTTGAAGGGGCCGGAGCCGACGGGGGCAACCCCGTAATCAGGGCCGTAGGCGTGCTCGGGAACAATACCGAGGGAGGCCACGGTGTTGAAGAATACGGAGGTGGGCTTGGAGAGGGTGAATACAACGGTGGTGTCGTCGGGAGCTTCCGCCCTTTCCATGAAGGTCAGGTCAACGGAAGCCTTGGCGTTCTTTGCGGTGTTGAAGGTGAATACAACGTCGGAGGCGGTGAGCTTTTCGCCGTCGGTGAAGTAAGCGTCATCGCGGAGCTTGAACGTCCATGTGAGGCCGTCCTCGGAGAGGGTGTACTCGGTGGCCAGGTCATTTTTGAAGCTCATGTCGTAGTCGTACTTCACCAGCGTGCTCTGCAGCAGGGGCATGTTGCCGTGACCCCAGCCCATGCAGGGGTCGAGAGTCTCCGGCTCGGTGGTGATGGCGATGACTACGGAGTCGGTGTTTTTGCTCTGAGCGTCGTCGGCAGGCTTGGCGCAGCCGGCGAAGAGGCTGATTATTATAAGAAACAGGGGGAGAATACGTTTTTTCATGGGTAAAACTCCTTTGGATACATACCTGATTATAATATACCCGATAATTCACTGCCCTCCAAGCCCGTGGGGGGGATATAAAGTGAACAAAAAACGTCCCGCCGGAACCAAATCGGCGGGATGTTTTGTCCTATTTGTTCAAAAAATTTGATATGGGAGCTTTCAGCAGTTTCGTGAAAAGCTTGACCACGAAGCCGGTGCATACGGCGATTATCACCGTGCCCTCCCGGGTACCGACCACGGTCAAGTCGAAGAATATGAGCGACAGTATCACCGCCAGTGCCACACTGCTTACGTCGAAGGCGACCTTTACGTCGCCAAAATTCTTTTTCAGCTTTCCTGCAAGCACACGCACAAATGCGTCGGGAGGATTTACTGTTGTGTCCGAGCGTACCATGAGGGCAACGCCCAGCGCAATGCAGATGATGCTCATTGCCACAAGAACAAGGCGGGATATGTAGCCGGAGGTGGTGATGAAGTCGATACAGGAGCGGGTCAGGTCATTGAACCAACCGAAGATTACGGCAACAGGCACCTGCATTATCATTGCGGGCTTGAACTCTTTGCCGAGGATAATCAGCTGCCCAAAGAACAGCAGTATGTTCCAAAGAATGAACCATGTGCCGAAGGACATGAAGGTGAATTTGAGGCTCAGCACGTTGGCCACCGAGGATACCGGCGCAACGCCCAACTCCGCCAGCCGCCCGAAAGATACGCCCAGCGATACCGCCAGCAGACCAAGTATGGTGAATATTCCGCGCCTTATGAGCTTTTTCGTTATCATGTGCATCACGCTCCCACACCACACTATAGCACAGTAAATCGAAAAAGTCGAGAGGCTGCTGCGCAAAATTTGCAAAAGAATGTCACCCTATGGCTGCGCCATAGGGTGACATAAAACAGCAGTGCTGTCAATAATAAAAATACTTATAAAACGTGGGGTATGCGGCCAAAAACTGCTGCAGATTTGTGCGGGTGCTGGAGCCCGGGTCGTTGATGGTGAAGCCCGAGGCGGTAAGGCTGCTGCCGCCGGTGTAACCGGTTATTACCACCCAGTGCTGACCACCGTAGGAGTTTTTCGCGCCGAAGAGCACGGGCTTGCCCTGACGCAGCAGCTCGTATATCCTGCCAAGGTAGTTGGAGCTGCTTGTGGTCACCGTGTAATCGGACGGCCAGTAGACGCTGCCCGAGGAAGTGTAGCTCAGCTTCCACACCATGTCGGCGGGAGTTATGGTATTGCCGCTGCGGTAGGACTCCAGCATGGCGATGGCGGTAGTGACGCAGCCTATCTGTGACATGGTCTTGCCGGAGCTTCCTATTTTTATGCTTGCCCATCGGCTGTCCGACTGCTTATAGGAGAGGACGGACAGGGACACGGCGGGGTAGGTGGAGTAGGCAGAGGGAGTGCTGAGATATTGACTGCTCACCCAGCCGGTTTTTGTGCCGTGATAGAGTATGCGGCTCCAGCTGCCGGAGGTGGAAAGGCGTATCACCGTTTCGCCGTTATAAAGGCTTGCCTTTTTCGAGTAGCCCGTGCCTGCGCCGCTGCGCACGTTCAGGCTGCCGTAGGAGATGCTTACCGTGGCGGCGCTGCCCTCGATGGGGGTTATGTAGTCGCTGTGGCAGTAACCGTACTTGCCGTCTGCGTATTCTACATACCACCAGGAGCCGGACTTTGACAGGAGGGTAATGTAACTGCCGTCAGCCAGCTTAGCCACCGTGGAGGAAGAAGTGGAGCGCCCGCTGCGTACGTTCAGATTACCGCTTGTAAGAGTAACGGCTCCTGCAGCAGAGTCTGCTGCCGCCGCGCCGGCCTCGGTTGGCGCCGCGAGCAGCCCCGCCGCGATAACCGCGGAGAGAATAAATGATGTAATTTTTTTAGCTATTTTCATCGGTCACCTCGTCTTTCGTCGTATCGGTATGTGCACCTGCAGTATAGCATATCCCTGCTCTCCTGCGAACAGGCCAAATGCTGGAAAGCGGGGTAGCCGTTTAGACCGATATACCATACCACCGTCATTCCGAGCGCAGCGAGAAATCCCCCGGTTGGGTGGTATGCAAAGACGAATACGGTGCATCTGTGTGGGGGATTCTTCGGGCTGCGCCCTCTGAATGACTTGTTTTGTTGCCGGTGGTTGTCCTCGTTGAAAACTACTCAACGCTCCGTTGAAATCGGTCGCCGTTGCGGTTCTTTACAGTTGCGGGGTATATGGACTAAAATCAAAGCAGAAAAGGGAACGCGCGTTTCTTTGATTTGTGCCGCAGGGCGGCGGAAAGGAGAAATGAATATGAACATTGGCGCAAATATCCGCAGGCTGCGTATAGAAAAGGAGCTTACTCAGGATAAGCTGGCGGGCATGATAGGCATAACTCCGCAGGCTGTGAGCAAATGGGAGCGGGAGGAAGGTCTGCCCGACATCACCCTGCTGCCCGCTATCGCCGCGGCGCTGGATAGCAGCACCGACGAGTTGCTGGGTGTAGGCGATAAGCCGACCCAAGAGGAGTTGGCTGCCATAATGAAAAAGGCGGCAGACCTGATTTTTGGTGACTACAGCGAAGAGAACATGAAAGCCCCCGATCCGGACGCAGGTGTGGAGTATCTCCGTGCTCAGCTGGAAAAGTACCCGAAGGAATGGGGACTGCGTATCAACCTTGCCAATTTCATCGGGCTCAGCCTGCAGCTCGGCGGCTATGACGAGGATAAGCTCCGCGAGCAGATAGAGCATTACGAATATGTCCGCTTGAAGGCTCCGGATACGAACACAAGACTTGCGGGCATTATTGGCCTTATGAGAACCTACTCAGACCTCGGCGAGCTCGAAAAGGCAGAGGAAATGGCGAAGGAAATCCCCACCGGTGGTCTGTCCTACAGCGATGCGGCAATATTTTTCCTTAGGGGCGACAAGCTGCGTAAGGTGCTGCACCGTGAGATAGTGACAGCTGTGCTGGAAATACGCAAAAATATAGTCTATCTTACAGACGGCATAAATACGGGCTATGGCGAGAGGATAACCGACCACATAGGTACCCTCGAAGAAAATCTTGAACTGGTGGAGCTTGGCACCGGTGCGTGGGAACTGCTGGAAAATCTTGACGGCGGCGCTATATGGCGCGCCTACGCAGCTGTTGAACTGCGCCGCGGGGCGAATATGCTTGCCAAAGCAGGACAGCTCGAAAGAGCGCTGGAATATATGGAGCGTGCCGTGGACTACTGCCGAGCCGAACCTGACGAAAAGGAAGGATATTTCGCCCTCGGTCCCAACAGCACTTACGGCGGCGATGCCGAACATATAATACCCAGCCGCGAGGCGAAAAAACTTATGCTTGAAACTTTCGAGTATGCGGAAAACTACCCCGATGATCCCATTCACGCCCTTACCGGTCACCCCCACTGGAAGGTGCTGAAAGAGAAATTGCTGAGCATGTAAACGTTATGTTTATAAACAAAAAGCCTTCCTGCGCGGAAGGCTTTTTGCTTAGGTTTGCAGCGTAAATAGGAAACACACCGCCATTCCGAGCACAGCGAGGAATCCCCCCCCTGTTGAATGGTGCGCAGTAACGATTGCGGCAGAACCATTCGGGGGATGCTTCGCTGCGCTCAGCATGACATGGTTTTACATTTTGACGTTGTTTGTTGCTGCGGCGATGGTCGCACCCGGAGGCTGAGACCTGCCTCAGACCTGCGTTCAACGATAAGATTTACGTTTACACAGTAGGGCGGGGGCGTGCCCCTGCCGCGTCGCTGCCGGTCATTCAGAGGCACACAGCACCGAGGAATCCCCACATTATTGTGTTTGACGAGGGGCTTCCCTGCAGGCTTGGAATGA
Source organism: uncultured Oscillospiraceae bacterium (assembly GCA_964472725.1). Classification (GTDB taxonomy): domain Bacteria; phylum Bacillota; class Clostridia; order Oscillospirales; family Oscillospiraceae; genus RGIG6375. Next base: position 16,987 of record CAYYLZ010000010.1, on the reverse strand, counting down.
CTCTGTTTTGTGTGTTTGTTTGAAACATCTCTGTCGTGCCACTCAACGCTCCGTTGGATTATCCTCCGATGCGGTTCTTTACAGGGCGAGTAAAAATAGAGTAAAATCAAATCAAAAGGAGGGATTGCCGTGAAAATGGGCGAAATAATCCGCAGGTTGCGAATAGAAAGAGAACTGACACAGGAAAAGCTGGCGGGAATGATTGGCATAACCTCGCAGGCTGTGAGCAAATGGGAGCGGGACGAGGGCTTGCCCGATATAACGCTGCTGCCCGCTATCGCGGAGGCTTTGGATTGCAGCACCGACGAGCTGCTGGGTGTGAAGCGCGGTCTTTCGCGGGAAGAACTTGATGAGATACACCGGAGGACTGTGGAGCTTATTTTCGGTGACCAAAGCGAAGAGGCACTCAAAAATCCCAATCCTGACGCGGGAGTGGCATACCTGCGGGAGGAACTGAAAAAGCATCCTTCCGAGTGGCTTATACATGATATGCTTGCGGGATTTTTGCATTTGGTCGGTAACGATGAAGCCGTATTGCGGGAACGGCTGGAGCACTACGAATATATTCACCAGCATGCGCCGGATATAAGCTCAAGGCTTACCGGGGTTGTTGGACTTGTGAGCACCTACGCGGATGCGGGCGAACTTGAAAAGGCGGAGGAAGCCGCCAAGAAACTTGCCCACAGCTCCCAAGTCTACTCGGCACATGCCGTAAGATTTCTGCGCGGCGACAGGCTTCGAGAATTTCTGCGTAATGAGATAATAACCGGAGTGCTCGCTTTAAGGGAACGCACTTATCAGTTTACACGCGGGGTGTACGATACCAATACCGGAAAACTTGATAAGTCACACGTGGGTTCTCTTGATGAACGCTTGGAATTGGTGGAGTTGGCTGTGAAAGTCACGGAAGCCATGCGAAGCAGCGGCTGGGGTTCCGATTGGGGTGTTTTTACCGCAATGGAGCTGTGGCACGGAGCCGAACTGGCGTTGGCGGGCGGAAAACCGGAGCTGGCGCTGGATTATATAGAGCGCTCCGTGGAATATAGCCGACCGGTGCCGGGGGAAAAGGAAGAATATGTAGTGCGTCCTGACCCGAATGAGGAAGACCGCACGGCGAAGGTTATCCCCAGCGAGAGAATTAGGGGAAGCGTGCTCTCGATGATAGATAATGTGGAAAACAACCCGAAGCTTGCCCTTGCGCCCCTCGCCGACCACCCACGCTGGAAAGCGCTGAAAGAGAAATTGCTGAGCATGTAAACGTTATGTTTATAAACAAAAAGCCTTCCTGCGCGGAAGGCTTTTTGCTTAGGTTTGTGGCGCAAACAAGAAACATAACGTCATTCCGAGCACAGCGAGGAATCCACCTGTTGAATGGTGTGCAGTAACGACTGCGGCAGAACCATTCGGGAGATGCTTCGCTGCGCTCAGCATGACATGGTTTTTGGCTCTTACGGGTTATCGTTACTGAGAGGGGGCTTTACATGCGGCGGCTTGAGGGCAAGCCGCCCTACGCTGTAGATTTAGCATTTCAGCGCTGTACCGAACAGCGGTAAAACCCCAAAAAATGTCATTGCGAGGCCGTAAGCCGCGGCAATCTCCGGGGTAACGATATCGTTGCCAGTATCTTTGCGGAGCGTCGGGGGCGGTGATCACTACTGCGGGTGCTGATACAATGCGTGTAGGGCGGGAGGCCCACATCCCGCCGCGGCTGAGGCACGCCTCAGCCCTACGTTCAATGAATGAACTTAAATCAACACCGTAGGGCAGGGGCGTGCAACTGCCGAATCTTTTTTTGTGGCTTACGGGACGATCGAAAAAACGCCGAAAACCCTTTTGCAAAGCCAAAAAATGTCAATTTAGCGTGTTGAAGAGCGGCAACTGGTGAAAATGCTTATAATATTTGCCCTGAAAGTCCCAAAAACGTCAATATTAATATTGACAGTAACGATTTTTAGTGTTAAAGTGCAGACATACTTTTGAAAGGAGCAGCAGTAATGGCGGTCTGTTATCATGGTAATACCAATAGCCGCATGGCAAGCGCTATGGCGCCTGCTTGTACTACTGCGTCCTTTTCCGTCGTCAACTTCGGGAGCACTGTTTTTGCAGTGCTCATTTTTATTGCCCTTAGCCTTATTATCGGCGCTGTTCCGGTGGCGCTTATTATCCTTGCCATTATTATCCTTGGCTCTATGGGCATGAATAAGACGAAAGCTTGCGACGCACAGATTTGAACGTATACCACAAATCGGCTCCGGCTTTTGCGGGAGCCGATTTTTTGTAGTATATAATTAAAATTTTTATAGAAGGAGACACCACTATGAAAAAAGTACTTTGCATCGTGCTCGTTCTCGCTATGGTTCTCGCCATGATGGCAGGCTGCGGCAAGGACAACACCAACACCCCCAACACCCCTGCAACCAACAATCCCGGCACTTCTACTGACACCAACACTCCTGCCACCGGCGACAACACCATTATGCTTGGCCTTACCGGTCCTCTCACCGGTCCCTACGCAATTTATGGTCTTGCTGCTGCCCGCGGCGCTGAGATCGCTGTTGAAGAGATCAACGCGCTGAACGGCCCCTTCAAGTTCACCTTCCAGTCTGAAGACGACGAAGGCGACGGCGAGATCGCTGTCAACGCTTACAACAAGCTCATGGACGACGGCATGAAGGTTCTCGTTGGTACCGTTACCTCCGGCGCCTGCATCGCAGTTGCTGCTGAGACCTCCGTAGACCGCGTCTTCACCATCACTCCCTCCGCTTCCTCCACCGACGTTACCAAGGGCAACGACAACGTATTCCAGGTTTGCTTCTCTGACCCCAACCAGGGTTCCGGTTCCGCAATCTACATCGGCAATAACATGCCCGGCGCAAAGGTCGCTGTTATCTACCGTAACGACGACGCTTACTCTCAGGGTATCCGCGATACCTTCGTAGCTCAGGCTGCCAACGAGAATTTTGAGGTCGTTTATGAAGGTACCTTCACCGAAGACACCCAGACCGACTTCTCCGTTCAGCTCACCGCTGCTCAGGGTGCCGGCGCAGACCTCCTGTTCCTGCCCATCTACTATCAGCCCGCTTCCGTTATCCTCAATCAGGCCAACCAGATGGGTTATGCTCCCACCTTCTTCGGCGTTGACGGTATGGACGGTATTCTGACCATGGAAAACTTCGACACCGCTCTTGCTGAGGGCGTTATGCTTCTGACCCCCTTCTCCGCTGACGCTACCGACGACCTGACCAAGAACTTTGTTTCCAAGTATCAGGCAGCTCACGGCGAGGTCCCCAACCAGTTCGCAGCAGACGGTTACGACGCTGTTTATATCCTTTATCAGGCACTGCAGGCAGCTAACTGCACCGCTGACATGACCGCAGCTGAGCTTTGCGAGGCTCTCGTTGCCGTTATGCCCACCATCACCTACTCCGGCCTCACCGGTCAGGGTCTCACCTGGAACGCCGAGGGCGAAGTTTCCAAGGATCCTCTCGCTGTTGTCATCAAGGACGGCGTTTACGTAACTCCCTGATAAAAAGTTGACGAATCGAACTTTTACATATATAATTAATCATTAAAGTTCAACACATACCCGCAGGCTCGTCGGGGCTTCCCGACGAGCCGTGGGTTTTGCGTGCTTCTATGGCAGAAACGAAGGCAGACGATTTTAGGCAAAACTACGGGTTCTGTTTTGGTTTCTGCCATGAAAAAGATAGAAAGGGTGCAAGTGTATGGAATTCCTCTCGTACCTCATAAGCGGTATAAGTCTGGGAAGTATATATGCCATAATCGCGCTTGGCTACACTATGGTTTACGGTATCGCCAAGATGCTTAACTTCGCTCACGGCGACGTAATCATGGTAGGCGGATATATTTCCTTCTGCGCCGTCAGCTATATGGGTCTGCCCGGCTGGCTGAGCGTTATCATTGCAATGGCCGTGTGCACGGTTCTCGGTATCGTTATCGAGGGTCTTGCATATAAGCCTCTGCGTCAGGCGACCTCTCTGGCAGTTCTTATCACTGCCATTGGCGTAAGCTACTTCCTGCAGAATGCGGCGCTGCTCATATGGGGCGCATCGCCCAAGGTATACACCCCCATCGTAGCCGGCCAGATAACAATGGGCGACCTTAAGGTGTCCTGGGTCACCGTCGTTACCGTTATTGCCTGCATCATCATCGCCGCGGGACTCACTATTTTCACCAGCCGTACCAAGATGGGTAAGGCCATGCGCGCCTGCTCCGAGGATAAGGGCGCTGCTCAGCTGATGGGTATCAACGTCAACCGCACCATCTCCACTACCTTTGCCGTTGGTTCCGCGCTGGCAGCTATCGCGGGCGTTCTGCTCTGCTCCTTCTCTCCCTCCCTTATGCCCACCACCGGCTCTATGCCCGGTATCAAGGCCTTTACCGCAGCTGTATTCGGCGGCATCGGCTCCATTCCCGGCGCATTCCTTGGCGGCATACTGCTGGGCGTTATCGAGTCCCTTGCCAAGGCATACATATCCACTCAGCTTTCCAACGCCATTCTCTTCGCGGTTCTCATCGTTGTGCTGCTGGTACGTCCTTCCGGCCTGCTGGGCAAGTACGTACCGGAGAAAGTGTAAGGTGGCGGCATGAAGAAACTGAAAGCTATGAAAAAAGATACCAAGGTGAATTTCGCCACCTATGCGGGCGTTATCGTCGCCTTCGTTGTCCTTATGATATTCCGCGAGCTGGGTATGCTCTCCCGCTCCCTCTCCGGTATGCTCATTCCCATCTGCTGCTACGTTGTCATGGCTATCTCCCTGAACCTGACCGTCGGCGTGCTGGGTGAGCTGAGCCTCGGTCACGCGGGCTTCATGAGCGTCGGCGCCTTCACCGGCGTTATCGTGGCTATGGGGCTGTCCACCGTTCTGCCCTCCGATCCCCTGCGTCTTGTTATCGCAATGATAGCAGGTGCAGTTCTCGCTGCTGTTGCGGGCTTCGTGGTCGGTATTCCCGTTCTGCGTCTGCGCGGCGACTACCTCGCCATCGTTACGCTGGCCTTCGGCGAAATTATCAAGGAACTGATGAACTGCCTTATCGTTGGCTATGACTCCCGCGGTCTGCACATTGCGCTGAACATTTCCGGTAAGGTCAATATCGACACCCTCGGCCTTGACGAAACCGGCTTTGCCATCATCAAGGGCGCTCAGGGCGCTACCGGCACCGATAAGATAGCCACCTTTACCGCGGGCTTCGTTCTCATTATGATAGCGCTCGTTATCGTTCTCAATCTGGTCAACAGCCGCAGCGGTCGTGCTATTCTCGCTATCCGCGATAACCGCATCGCAGCCGAAAGCGTCGGCATCAACGTGACCAAGTATAAGATGATGGCCTTTGTCACCTCTGCCGCCATGGCAGGCGCCGCAGGCGCTCTCTATGGCCTGAACTACTCCAACATGGCTGCAAGCAAGTTCGATTTCAATACCTCCATACTGGTGCTGGTATTCGTCGTTCTCGGCGGCCTCGGCCGCATTTGGGGTTCTGTTATCGCCGCCGTTATTCTCTACGTTCTGCCCGAGGCACTGCGTGAGTTCGCCGATTACAGAATGCTGGTGTACGCAATCGTTCTTATCATCGTTATGCTCACCACCAACAGCCCAGCTATCCGCAATCTGCTGATGAAGATAATTCCTCGCCGCGGGAAAGGAGGAGACGCAAATGGCTAACGAATACAAGAAAGACAAAATGGTTCCTTTCCCCAGTCAGGCGATAGTTCCCGAGCGTGACCTGTATAAGCGCCCCATTCTCGAGACCCGTCATTTGGGTATCGACTTCGGCGGCCTCACCGCCGTTGACGATTTCAATATCATCATCGGCCGCACCGAGATAAGCGGTCTCATCGGCCCCAACGGCGCGGGCAAGACCACCGTTTTCAACCTGCTCACCAAGGTCTATCAGCCCACCCGCGGCACTATCCTGCTGGACGGCAAGGATACCCACGGCATGAACACCTCCGCCGTCAGCTCCGCAGGTATCGCCCGTACTTTTCAGAATATCCGTCTGTTCAATAACCTCACAGTTGAGGATAACGTAAAGCTGGGTCTGCATAATCAGATAAACTACGGTATGATGGGCGGCATTCTCCGCCTGCCCAAGTACTGGAAAGAGGAGAAGCTTGCTCACGAACGCGCAATGGATCTGCTGAGCATCTTCGACATGCAGGATCTGGCCGACCATAAGGCAGGCTCTCTGCCCTACGGCGCACAGCGCCGCCTTGAGATAGTCCGTGCCCTCGGCACCGATCCCAGCCTCCTGCTGCTGGACGAACCCGCAGCGGGTATGAACCCCTCGGAAACTGCCGAGCTTATGGAGAATATCATCAAGATCCGCGATACCTTCCATATCGCCATCATGCTCATCGAGCACGATATGAACCTTGTTATGGGTATCTGCGAGGGTATAGCCGTTCTCAACTTCGGCAGAATAATTGCCAAGGGTACTCCGGCTGAGATACAGTCCAATCCTCAGGTCATTGAGGCTTATCTTGGCAGAAAGAAGGAGGACTGAGATATGTCAGAGATACTTAAGGTTGATAATATCAACGTCTATTACGGCGCTATCCATGCCATCAAGGGCATATCTTTCCACGTAAACGAGGGCGAGATAGTCACCCTTATCGGCGCAAACGGCGCAGGTAAGTCCACAACCCTGCAGACCGTTTCCGGCCTGCTCCATTCCCGCACCGGCAGCGTGGAATTCTGCGGCGAGAATATTTCCCATGTGCCTGCCCACAAGATAGTCGAAAAGGGCTTGGCGCAGGTTCCCGAGGGACGCCGCATCTTCCTGCAGATGACCGTTCAGGAAAACCTTGAAATGGGCGCCTTTACCCAGTCCAACTCCCATCTGGACGAGGACTTGGAAATGGTATATGAGCAGTTCTCCCGTCTTAAGGAGCGCCGCAAGCAGATAGCCGGCACTCTTTCCGGCGGTGAGCAGCAGATGCTGGCCATGGGCCGCGCTCTTATGAGCCACCCCAAGCTCCTTATGCTGGACGAACCCAGTATGGGTCTTGCCCCCATTCTCGTTGAGCAGATATTCGAGATAATCAAGGATCTGCACAGCAAGGGCACCACCATTCTTCTCGTTGAGCAGAATGCGCAGATGGCGCTCTCCGTAGCCGACAGAGCCTACGTTCTCGAGACCGGCGCCATCACTCTCCGCGGCACCGGCGCAGAGTTGGCCGCCAGCGACGCAGTCCGTCAGGCCTACCTTGGCGGCTGACGACGAATTGAACACAAAAAAGCACCCGTTTCCATCCAACGGGTGCTTTTTGCTTATGTAGTTTTGCCTGAGGATTACTTCCAACTGAAGTTGATGAGGCCCATTACGTAGATAATGATAACGGCAACGGGAACAACGATGCAGAAGACGGGCTTCATCCATTGCTTTACCTTCGGGCCCTCGCCGGCGTTGGCCTCGGCTATGAGCTTATCCCAGCCCCAGCCGTAACGCTTGCTGCAGCAGAAGATAGTGAATACAAGAGCGCCGATGGGCAGCAGGTTGTAGGAAACGATGAAATCCCAGAAGTCCAGCCATGCGGAGCCTTCTGCGAAGGGCTGGAACGTGAATACGCTGTAGCCGAGAGCGGTGGTAGTGGAAGTGATGAAAAGAACGATACCGCAGATGATGCAGCCCTTGGGGCGGCTCCAGCCGGTAAGCTCACGGACACAGGCAAGAATGTTCTCGAAAACTGCGAAGATGGTGGACATAGCGGCGAAGACCATGAACAGGAAGAATACGGAGCCCCACAGGCGGCCACCTCTCATGTTGTTGAATACGGTAGCCATGGTGTCGAACAGGAGGGAGGGCCCTGCGCCGACTTCCAGATCATAGGTGAAGCAGGCGGGGAATATGATAAGACCGGCAGTGATGGCAACGAAGGTATCCAAAATGATAACGTTGATGGACTCGCCCATAAGGGTGCGCTTCTTGTCAATATAGCTGCCGAAGATAGCCATTGAGCCTATACCAAGACTGAGAGAGAAGAAGGACTGGTTCATTGCACCTACGACTACGTTGGCGTTGATCTTGCCGAAGTCGGGCAGCAGATAGAACTTGAGGCCTTCCTTTGCGCCGTCAAGAGTAAAGCTGTTGATGGCGAGGACTACCATGAGGAACAGGAGAGCGACCATCATGTACTTGGTGATGCGTTCAAGACCGCCCTGCAGGTTGAAGCTGAGTACCAGGAAGCCGATAATAACAACGATGCCCAGGAACAGCATGTTTACGCCGGGGTTGGTGATCATGGATACAAAGCCGAGATCGGCGGCGTTACCGGTGACAAAGCGGTAGAAGTAGTAGATCATCCAGCCGGAAACAACTGTGTAGAAGGACATAAGACATACGTTGCCGAAAAGGGCAAAATAGCCGTGGATATGCCATTTCTGGCCGGGCTTTTCCAGCTTCTGATACATCTTGACAGGGCTTGCCTGAGATGCGCGACCAAGGGAGAACTCCATGATCATAACGGGGAGACCGAGAAGAAGAAGGCAGAGGAAGTAGATGAGAACAAAGCCGCCACCGCCGTATTCACCGGCCATCCAGGGGAATTTCCACACGTTGCCGCAGCCAATGGCGCAGCCTGCACTGAGCAGGATAAAACCAAGACGGGAAGATAGACGTTCACGTTTCAAAATCAAAACCTCATTTCTATTCCGTTTTTGAGTATACTTGTGGTCATTCTAACAGTTAAAGGAATGTTTGTCAAAAGAATACTTCTTTAAATGGAAAAATATATAAGATTTCCTGTTAAAAATTGACGGTAATGGCATAGTGGTGCACGAGTGATGGGCTTTCGGCTCTTGTTCTTTTGGAAAAACAGGATATAATGGTTTTGATAAAAACACTACGGGAGAAAAGAAAATGGAAATTTTGGTTATCAACGGAAGCCCCAAGGGGAAAAATTCCGTCACCCTGCAGACTGTGAATTATCTAAAGCTGCTGTTCCCGGAGCATAATTTTCAGGTGCTCAACGCGGGGCAGACCATCAAGGCGCTGGAAAAGGATTTTGCACCCGCTCTCGATGCCATAGAGAAGACGGAGCTGCTGCTGTTTTCCTATCCGGTGTATACCTTCATCGCACCCTGTCAGCTGCACCGCTTCATAGAGCTGCTCAAGGAGTCCGATGTTGACCTTACGGGCAAGTACGCCACCCAGCTTTCCACCTCCAAACATTTTTATGACATGACCGCCCACCGTTATATTCAGGATAACTGCGCCGACCTTGGCCTGCGCTATATCCGCGGCCTTTCCGCCGATATGGACGACCTGACTACTCAAAAAGGTCAGAAAGAGGCGGAGGCTTTCATGCGCTTTGTCAGCTGGTCGGTGGAAAACGATATTTACGAGCCTGCGCCCGCACCCGTGCCCGCAGGTGAGCGTGTGCCCGCCGCGGTGCCTGAGGAGCCGGCAGGGGAGAAGTCCGGCGACGTGGTGATAGTGGCCGACCTTGAGGAAAACGATACTCAGCTGAGTAATATGATAGCTCGCTTCCGGGCGAAAATGCCCCGTAATACCCGTGTGGTCAATATCCGGGAGTACCCCTTCCGGGGCGGCTGCCTTGGCTGCTTCAGCTGCGCCGTCACGGGCAAATGCGTCTATACCGACGGCTTCGACGACTATCTGCGCAATCAGATACAGACCGCCGACTCCATCGTGTACGCCTTCACAATCAAGGATCATTCCATGGGCGCCCGCTTCAAGATGTATGATGACCGCCAGTTCTGCAACGGACACCGCACCGTCACGATCGGCATGAGCGTGGGCTACCTGATAAGCGGCGACCTGAGCCGGGAGCAGAATCTGCAGACCGTTATCGAGGCCCGCGCGCAGGTAGGCTCCAACTACCTTGCGGGTATCGCCACCGACGAGGTGGATACCGACGCCGCCATCGACCGCCTTTGTGCCAATCTTACCTACGCGCTGGAGCAGAAATATCTGCCGCCGCAGAATTTCTACGGCGTGGGCGGCATGAAGGTTTTCCGTGACCTTATATGGCTCATGCAGGGCATGATGAAGGCCGACCATAAATTCTATAAGGCTCACGGGCAGTACGACTTCCCCCAGAAGCAGTGGCCGAAAATGCTGGCCATGTACGGCGTGGGCGCCCTCCTTTCCAGCAGCAAGCTGAAAGCGAAAATGGGCAGCGCCATGACCGACGGCATGCTCATGCCCTATAATAAAGTGCTGGATAAAGTGAAAAAGGAACAGAAATAATGCAGAATCCCGCAGGCCAAACGGCCTGCGGGATTTGTGTTATTTCATAAGCTCGTCGGTCAGGCGGAGGATCTCCGGGGCGATGCGCTGGCGCTCCTTTTTCAGGGTGCGGTTATAGACCGGGTAGGCCAGTGCCGCCAATGCCATGCCGAGAAGTCCGATGGGAATGCCGATGAACATTGCCGTGCCGCCGAGGAAGCCGGAAAGCTCCGTCATGGCGAGGCTCATGCCCAGCCCCATGACCAGTGCGCCGATAACACCGATGGCAATGGACCATGCCTGCGCCTTTTGGGTGGCTCGCTGGTCCAGCTTGCGCAGCTGTGCCATTTTGTCCTCCGCGGGGGCGGCGTACTTTTGGCGAATGCGTCTTATCTCCTCCTGCTGCTGGGCGGAGTAGGTATAATTAAAGGTTTTGTTCTCTTCCATTTCTCTTTATCTCCTTGATCTCTTTCGCCGTTCTGACGATCATATAGGCCGACATGACGATCACCACTATGCTCACGCCGGCGCCTGTAAGGGCAATCATAAGCCACTTGCTTTCCTGCGTCATGTCCACGCCAAACTGGGAGAACATTGCCGTTTCCAGTGACAGCATGGAAACCAGCGCCGCGGACAGCGCTATGACCTTGGAAACCGTCATGACCGGGCTGTGATATTTCCGATACCTGACAAGGTCGATGATGGCGTGAGTGGTGATATAGAAGGTGTAGGCCGCCATTACATAAATGAGGACGCCGTGATATTCAAAGCCCTTGTTCCGGTACAGGATCATCATTACCGCGCCGGTCAGTACAAAGTTCAGCAGCAAAAGAATGCAGGAACAGGATCTTGCCCGCTGCAGCTCGCCAAGTCGGTTCTTGCCTATTCCGTTGCCGCGGAAATAGCGCAGCAGCAGAAATCGCATAACTGCCAAAATCACGTAATACCCTGCCAGTACCACGAACCACATGGAGCGGTACAGAAACCATGAAATTACATTGACGCCCACATAAAGCAGATTTACCGCCAGCGAGGCATAGAGCTTAACGTGAGTTTTGAAGGCGGGGTCGGTAATGTAGCGATGGCCAAGAGGGTGGGCGTGGATCTTGCCGCGGATGCTCCTGTACTGCTTCGACAGCACGACACCGCAGAAAGCGGAAACCACGCAAAGGGTATAAAACGCAGCCACATAAACCACGTAAGCGATGGGAGCCTCGGACAGGCCTTTGACGAAAACAAAGGTCAAAGCCGCCGCACTCAGCACGACAAGAAGCAGCGTCAGCCAAACCGGCGGGAAAAGAAGCTTTTTCCAAAACGATTTCCGATCCATATCAGGCCCTCCGGATCTTCACCGTAAAGGTGCTGCCTACGCCAAGAGCGCTCTCCACGCTTATCTCGCTTTGCGTGATGTCTACCACACGCTTCACCAGCGCAAGGCCGAGGCCGTTTCCGCGGGTGGCGTGGGAGCTGTCGCCCTGATAGAACTTTTCAAAGATGTGCGCGCCGATCTCCGGCGACATGCCGCAGCCGGTGTCCTTTACATTGACGATGGCGTGGTGGTCGGTGGCGGTCAGCGTCAGGGAAACCGTGCCGCCCGGTTCGGTGAATTTGAATGCGTTGGAAAACAGGTTGCTCCATACCAGCGAGAGCAATTCTGCGTCCGCCCTGACGCGGACGTTTTCCGCGATGTCGGTTTCTATTTCGATATTTGCCTGTTCCCACACGTTTTCGTATTGAAGCAGACACTCACAAAGCTGTTCACCCAAATCATATTCCGTGGCCTGCGGAAATATCTGCTGGTTTTCCAGTCGGTTCAGCTTGAGAATGTTGGTCATCATATCCGCCAGCCGACGGGAGCCGTCCGTGATGGCCCTGGCGTACTCGATGCGTTTTTCATCGCTTAAATCGGGTTGCTGGAGCATGGTGCCGTAATTCTGTATAACAGCCAGTGGGGTTTTCATCTCGTGGGACACATTGGCGATGAAATCGGTGCGCAGTGTCTCCACGCTGCCCAGCTCCTGTGCCATCTTGTTGAAGCACACCGCAATATCGCCGAGCTTTTCGTCGGCGCCAAAGGTGCGGACAGTCGGCACACGCACGGAGAAATCTCCGGCGATAAGCTGCTCCGCTGCCTGCATAATGCGCCTCACCGGCCGGTGAACTGCCCATTTGCGGCGCATTGCGTCGATAACCGTGAAAATAAGGCTCAGTAGGACTACGTTCCAAAAGGTCACCTTGGCGGCAGAGCCGATGTTTTCGTCGGTAAGGGTGAGATTCATGGTGTCGGCAAAGGTCTGCACGAAAAGCATCATGCAGCAGGTGACGAGAAAGGCCGCCAGTAAGAAGAACAGCAGATAGCGGCAGACTGCCCGCAGCAGAACGGCATAGCTGTTGCGGTGGTTCATTTGATCACCGCCTTGTAGCCCAGCCCGTGAACGGTCTTTATCTCGAAATCTTCGCAGTCAGCCAGCTTTCCACGCAGCTTGGTCATGTATACGTCCACGGCGCGGGGAGCGGTCTCGGTGTCCGCGTCCCAGAATTCGTCCATGAGCTGCTGGCGGGTGAAGGTCTTTTTTGGATAGCTGAGCAGCTTGTAGAGAATGTTGAATTCACGCTTGGTGAGGCTGATTTCCTCTCCGTTCAGCTCGGCAACAAACTCGTCGGCGTCCATGACAAAGGAGCCGACCTCCAGTTTGCGGGAGGAGGCGATCTTCGCCCTGCGCAGAAGCGCGCCGATGCGGAGAAAAAGCTCGTCCAGGTCAATGGGCTTGACCATGTAGTCGTCCACGCCGATGCGGAAGCCCCGCTGCTTGGAGGCGATATCGTCCCGGGCGGTCATAAACAGAATGGGGATATCCTGATTAAGCGCCCGCACGTTCTGAGCAAACTCGAAGCCGTCGATGCCGGGCATCATAATATCCGACACGATGAGGTCGAACATGGTTTCGTACATTGCGTCGTAGGCGTCGGTGGCGTTAAGACAGCCGGTGGCCTCGTAGCCGCTTTGGTTCAAAAAAGAGCAGACGGACTTGTTCAGCGCCTTGTCGTCTTCTACTACCAATATCTTAAACATGGCTGCACCTCCGAGTGTAATTTTCCATTGTTGCTTCTACTATACCACGGAAATGTTAAAGTTTTGTTTGTGTTTTGGAGATAAGCTGCGTTTTTTTAGAGTTTTTGAAATAGTAGCTCAAAGCATAGGAGCAAATATCCGCACTACGGCGCGGATAAAACGCTGGAGCAGATTTGTTTTCAGCATGGCGGGAGTGACTTCGATGCACTTGTCCAGCGTGCGGAGGATATCCTCTTTCAAATTCTTTATGGACTCGCAGCCGTACATCCACACGCCGTTTTCAAAGTGGTGGACAAGGCTGCGGTAATCGAGATTGATGGTGCCTATCATGGCGTATTGGTCGTCGGCAATGTAGCTCTTGGCGTGGATAAAGCCCGGTTCATATTCGTAAATCTTCACGCCCGCCGACATAAGGCGGGGATAAAAGCTGCGGGTCATCATGAATACCAGCTGCTTGTCCGGAATATGGGGGACGATAATGCGCACGTCCACGCCCCGAAGGGCGGCATTTTCAAGGTCGGTGCACAGGTCGTTGTCGATGATAAGATAGGGGCTGGTCATCCAGCAGTAGCCGGTGGCGGCGGAGAGCATATTCTGTATAACGCTCTTGCCCACCCGCCGCTTGTAGATGGGGTTGGGGCCGTCGCCGAAGGGGATAACATAACCGGGCTCGGTTATGTTTTCGGCAGGGGGGAACAGGTCGAAACTGTACTCCGGCAGGCTTTTGGCGTTGATGCCGTAATCTATCTGAAACAGCCTCGTGAGCTCCCAAACGGCCTCGCCCTCAAGTCGAATACCGGTGTCCTTCCAGTGACCGTGCTTCTCGATTTCGTTGATGTATTCATCGGCGATGTTTATTCCGCCGGTGTAGCCCACATTGCCATCGATGACCATGATTTTGCGGTGGCTTCTATTGTTGAATTCGCTGTCGGCGCTGCCCTTGAGCCGTGAGAAGGGTGCGGCGTGAATTCCGAAGCTTTTCAGCGTTTTGTGATAATCGCCGGGCAGGGTCATCATGCAACCGATATCGTCGTATAAGACACGGATATCCACGCCCGCAGCCGCCTTTTCTTTCAAAATATCAAGTATGGAGGCCCAGAACCTACCCTCTTCAATGATGAAATACTCCATGAAAATGAAGCGCTCCGCCTTTCGCAGATCCTCCAGCATGGCGGCAAACATATCCTCACCGATTTTGAAATACTGCTGCTTCGTGTCGGTGAAAATATGGCTTTCGCTGATGCGGCACAGCATGCCCGCCTGCGCCCCGGCTACGGGGTTTTCATCGTGGAGTTTCTTCAGAAGACTGCTGTCGGCCTTGCGGTAGCCGCGGCTTTTCAGCTCGTCCATGCGCCTGATGAATCGCTTCTGCAGTGTGCGGGAATAGAACATGAAATACAGCATGAAGCCCGCAATGGGGACTATCAGGACGAAAAGCAGCCAGGGAACCTTGTAGTCCGGGTTTTCGTCGGAGGCTATTATTTTTATAACGCAGCCTATTTCGGTGGCCCATGCCAGCAGGTAAAAATAGGGCACAAAGCGGCAAAGTGCCACCACGATACCTATAACCGCCAGTACCTCCAGCGCGGTGAGAAGAATGGCGATGATGTATCTGACGGGTATGTAGTTGTATTCTCGCTCCAGCCGCTTGTCGTGCAGTTGTACGGTGTAGCTTCGTTTCATGCTCTCACTCCTCGGGAACGCCCGAAAGCGAGACCGAAGGTCTCGCTTTGTCAGCGTATTATATCAATCCTTTTTCGCGGCGTCGTAACGAGCCTGAGCCTCGGCGGTTCTTGCCTTGGCCACGGCTATCTGCTCGTCGCGCTCGGCCTGCAGCATGGCCTTGCGCTTTTCGGGATCGCGCATGGCCTTTGCTTCTTCCCACTGAGCCTTGCTTTCTGCCTTGACGGCCTCGAAATTGGCCTTGTCTACTTCGTGCTGAGCCTTGGCGCTCTCCTTCATATCCTGAAATGCTTTCTTGAAAAATTCACCCATCTGTCCGTACCTTAACCTTTCATAAGTCTGTCGCTGAGTTCGATGATTTTGCCCGCGTATTTTTTCTTGCGGGAATTGAGAATGTTCTTGTAGAGGGGATAGTTGAAAATTGCCAGCGCCATGCCGACTACGCCAACGGCGACGCCGGGGAGCATAGGCTCGGAGATGCCTACGGAAGCGCCGATGTCGGTCATTACAAGACTCATGCCGCAGCCCATGATAACGGCGCTGATAGCGCCGAAGATATAGGCAAATACGTTGGCGGGCTTCTTTACCTTTTTGTCCATAGCTTTCAGCTCATCAAGCTGAGTGTGCTCCTTCTCGGTGTACTGGGTGCGTATCTTCTGCACCAGGAATTCCTGATCGTTCTTGTTCATTTGAAATACCTCACTTGTTTGATTGATGCGCTTATATTAACCGCCCCGTGTTTGCGAAATTTTTGGGAAATGTTTGAGTTTTGTTAATTTGAAAATTTTTTGAAAGGCCGGATATAAGCAAAAAGGCATAAGCCATCGCTAAGATGACTTATGCCTTTTGTATTTCTTCGATTATTTTGGGAAAATAAAGATTGATCATCAAGGGCTTCTATAAAGAGATTTATCAAAAAAAGGGGAGGCTTTATATATGAACGAGTCCGAGGGAAAGCAATACGGATATATACGCGTATCCAGCAAGGATCAGAATGATGAGCGGCAGCGGTTAGCGATGCAGGAGTTCGGAATAGCGGATAACTGCATTTATACCGACAAGCAATCGGGTAAGGATTTTCAGCGCCCCGGATATAAAAGACTGATAAGACAAATGAAGCAGGACGACGTTCTTGTCATCAAGAGCATCGACCGACTTGGGCGTAATTATGACGAAATTTTGGAGCAATGGCGGTATCTTACCCGCGAGAAGAAGGTGGCCATCGTTGTGTTGGACATGCCTTTGCTTGATACGCGGCAGGGGCGGGATCTGACGGGTACGCTTATAGCGGATATCGTGCTGCAGCTTTTGAGCTACGTGGCACAGACAGAACGTGAATTTATTCGCCAACGTCAGGCGGAGGGGATCGCCGCGGCAAGAGCAAACGGGGTGCACCTTGGCCGCAGACCCATGGAGATCCCCGGGGAGTTTGAAAATGTTTACGAGCAATGGAGAGAGGGGGAAATCTCGGGCAGAGCTGCTGCCAGAGCGTTGAAGGTGTCCAACCACACTTTTTTGAAGTGGGCAAATAATTATACGTACCAGTCCCGGAGTTCTGCCAGCATATCATAGTAGATCCCATAGTGGTTATAAAAAGTGGTGCGGTTGACTCAGACAATGTCACACAATTCCCTAAGGGAAATTTTGTGGATGTCCGGCGTTTTCAAAAGCATGATCAATGCCCTGTAGATCAGCTCCTTGGTAAGATCCTTTGATTCGGTTTGTTCCTCGTTTTGTTTACCTCAACACTAACGCTTCATCTGACGGTTGCAATATCAACACATGTTGAATATAATTGTAATTGACATTATATTTGGGTAAACATTGGAGGTTTACTATGCAGGAGTTCTTATACGGTGCCGGGGTTGTGTGCATCTATTATGTGATAGCTGCTTCTGCTGCGGTCTGTGCTCGGAAGCTGATCAGAATACCGGATGAAATATTCAGGAAGACCTTGCACTTTATTTTACTGTTTTCCTACATCCCGTTCGCTTTTGCCTTTGAAACATGGTGGCGCTC
>CAYYLZ010000009.1:0-51084 GCA_964472725.1 uncultured Oscillospiraceae bacterium | reverse complement strand
AGCACCTGACTCTTAATCAGGGTGTCCAGGGTTCGAGTCCCTGAAGGTGTACCACCGAGAAGAGTGTGGTACGCCACACTTTTCTCGGGACCCAAAGCGACGAAATATGGCCCGTTGGTCAAGCGGTCAAGACGGCGGCCTCTCACGCCGCAAACGGGAGTTCGATTCTCCCACGGGTCACCATTAAAAAAGCGTTTTGTCGGCAAAAACCGATGAACATATATAGTTGGTGTCTATGACAGTGAGGGTCCACCCGTTCCCATTCCGAACACGGCAGTTAAGCTCACTAGTGCTGACAATACTTGCATGGCGACGTGCCGGGAAGATAAGTCGACGCCAACACCTTAAAGCGAAACGGTTTTTCCGTTTCGCTTTTTTTATTTTCTTCACTTGCCTAGATATCGGGTATATGTTATCATCGGTGCATGGAAACGAGGCGATATAATGAAAATTGTTACTATATGCGGAAGCATGCGTTTTGATGAATTGATGAAAAGGATAGCCTGGGATCTGGAGTACAGCAAGGGTTATTGTGTTATTCAGTTGGTATATAATGATGAAAACGTAGAAATTACAGATATGGGTAAGGTACGTCTTGCCGCAGCACACTTCAAAAAGATAGAAATTTCCGATGCGATATATGTGGTCAATATCGGCGGATATATAGGAGAGTCGGTGCGGTCGGAGATAGTTTTGGCGGAAAAACTGGGCAAGGAGATAATTTACCATGAATGATAACTACACAGATATAAATGCCCACACTATAGACCGTTGGGTCGAAGAGGGCTGGGAATGGGGAAAGCCCATAGACCACGAAACTTACGTGAAAGCGCAGCAGGGCGACTGGTCAGTGTTGCTGACGCCTACCAAGCCGGTACCCAAAAGCTGGTTTTGCGAGCTGAAAGGTGCAAAGGTACTGGGACTTGCCTCCGGCGGCGGACAGCAGATGCCGATATTCGCGGCGTTGGGCGCGGAATGTACC
This sequence comes from uncultured Oscillospiraceae bacterium, assembly GCA_964472725.1. Taxonomy (GTDB): domain Bacteria; phylum Bacillota; class Clostridia; order Oscillospirales; family Oscillospiraceae; genus RGIG6375. Next base: position 50,102 of record CAYYLZ010000009.1, on the reverse strand, counting down.
GTACTGGATTACTCGCAGAAGCAGCTTGAAAGCGAAAAGCTGGTGGCTGAACGCGAGGGCTACTCTATAGAAATAGTACGCGCCGATATGACAAAGCCGCTGCCCTTTGCAGATGAGAGCTTTGACCTTATATTCCACCCGGTGTCCAACTGCTATATTAAAGATGTGCTGCCAGTATGGAGGGAATGCCATCGCGTGCTGAAAAAGGGCGGCATTCTGCTGGCCGGACTGGATAACGGAATAAACTTTATCTTTGATGACGATGAACGCGAAGTTAAAAACGCGCTGCCCTTTGATCCTCTCAGCAATCCCGAGCTTTATAAAAAACTGATGGAGAATGATGACGGCGTGCAATTTTCTCATACTATCGAGGCGCAGATAAACGGTCAGCTGCTGGCGGGCTTCACCCTTACTGCCGTGTACGAGGACACCAACGGGTACGGGCGGCTGCATGAGCTGAATATACCGTCCTTCTGGGCGACAAGAGCAGTGAAGTGAGGCAAGAATGATAAAAGTGAGCTTTCCGGCGACAGTACCGGACGAAGAACTGAAATTTGCAGTCATCGTGGCGCGCAGCGGCGGTAAGTGGGTTTTCTGCAAACACAAGGAACGCGATACCTTTGAGTGCCCCGGCGGGCACCGCGAACCGGGGGAGGCAATAGAAGCCACCGCCCGCCGCGAGCTGTGGGAAGAGACTGGCGCGGAGCATTTTGAACTGCGGGAAATTGGCCCCTACGCTGTAGATGATGGCGGTAAAGTGACCTGCGGAATGTTTTATTTTGCGGAAATCGAAAGCTTCGGGCAGCTGCCGGAACTTGAAATTGAGCGCATTGAGCTGATGGATACCCTGCCCGATGCGTGGTCGTACCCGCAGATACAGCCGCATTTGCTGCAGCGGGTGCAGGAGCTGGGCATAATATAAGTGAATATGCAAACAGCGGATACGCATAGCGCATCCGCTGTTTCTTTATGCTGCCTTATTTGCCGGAGTGCCGGAAAAACGACCGTATTCTTCGCCCATGAGCAGGTGACTGTATTCATCGCTTTCTCGCTCGTTGGGAGCGGTAAGCTCAAAGCCTGCCTGCTGCTGGAAAATCATTATGAAGTCCGAGCCGCCGAAAAGGAAGTAACCCAGCATATCACCCTTTGTGACCTCTGCGCCTACCTGAACGGTATCCTCAAAATTAACGGAGGAAACCTGCGACATACCCACAGGCAGCAGGGCAACAAGCCCGTATTCCTCGGTCTCTACGATCACGCAGCCGCGGGTTTCGATCATCTGCCAACCGGGCACATCGGCGGTCAGCTTATAAAGTCCCTGCTCCTCGTTCCACGTTACCCAACCGCCTACGGCGTCGTCCTGCGGTATCATGTTTACCTCAAGAATTGTGCCGCTGACGGGGAAGTGGTAGCGGTGATAGTCGTGGACGTCGAGGAAGGTGTGGGTCAGCACGCCTCCTGCGAATTGGTCGCGGAAGGAGCTATTGGGGCCCAGCAGCTCGGCAACGGAATTGAAGTCCTGAGATTTTATGCTCACGCCCTCGTGCTGGACGATCATGGAATTGTTGTCTATTTGCCATACGCCCTGAGGTGTGGAGTCGGCGGGGGAAGTGACCACGGAATTATCTCCCGGGTCGCTGATGGGGCGCTGGCTGGGGTCGGACAGATAGCGGGAGAAAAATTCGTTGAAGGAGTTCCAGTTGTCGGGGGATTCATACCAATCCTCCTGCAGACCGAAACTGGGGTCGCTTTTGAACAGCTGATAATATTCCTCGGTCCAGGAATCGGGGGTAGAAAGATATTCGCCCCACTGGCGGGTGAACTTGATGAGCCAACTGCGATAAGGCTCGGCATACTGCAGGGAGTTGTTGTAAAGACCTTGCCCGTCCAGTTCCTCGAGAGGCTGGTCATTTATGAAATAAAAGTAATTGAGACTTTGGTCGATTTTTGTGTAAAGACTGTCGGAATCCACGTTTGGAGAGATATTCCATGGCATTGCCTTGGCCGCCCAATCCACGTAGGCGTAGTATTCCTCAAGGGTCTGGGCGGGGTTGGTGACCTTGTTAGGATTGATGGCCTTGGCTGCGTCAATGGACTTTTGCAGCAGCGCCTTCACATCTGGATTATCATCGAGAATGGCAATAAGCTCCTCGGTGATAGGTTCGTGAGCCGTGGAGACCGGCGCTGTGGGTGCGGGTGTGGTACTGGGAGAAGCAGTGGGAGATGAGGAGGGGGTTGTAACAGGTGCGTCGGCATTGCTGCGGTTGCAGCCGGAGAAGGAAAATACCAGTGCGGCGCAGATCAGCAGAGTCAAAATTCTTTTGCGTATGGAAAGCCTGAACATTATTTCGCGTCCTTTCATGCATTGTAAAGGTAGCATTTCCATATTAAGTGAGAATATTCAAACATTGACTTTAATAGCAAAAAGTTATAGACTTAACGTATTACAATGGAAAGGAATGTTTCCATGCAAAAAACTTCGCTTCTTACATGGGCCAAGCGCGGACTTATCTACTGCCTCGGCCTGTTCATAATGGCGATAGGCGTGACGTTTTCCGTTAAATCGGCACTGGGCGTCAGTCCCGTAACCTGCCTTGCAAACGTTACCAGCCAGATCACCGGGCTGGAAATGGGCGTGTGCACTACCGCTACCTACTGTCTCTACATTTTGGTAGAGATAGTGATCCTGCGTCGCGATTTCAAGCCACATATGCTGCTGCAGATCGTTGCGTCCTTCTTTTTCGGCACACTGGTGACGCTGGCGACACATCTTTTCGCCTTTCTGCCTGCGCCCAGCCATTACCTCATGCGCCTTGTGTTCCTGATAATCAGCATTCCACTGGTGGCTTTCGGCGTTATGCTCTATCTTGCACCCAATATCCTGCCCACGCCCGGAGAGGGGCTGTCCATGGCGGTTTCCAAGAAGCTGGGCAAGCCCGTGGCCACCTGCAAGATGATTACCGACTGCTGCATGGTTGGCTGCTCCGTTATCGTGTCCCTCATATACTTCCACGGCCTTGTAGGCGTGCGCGAGGGTACTGTTATTTCTGCCCTTACCGTTGGCTTCGTTATGAAGCGCATGATGCGCGTCTGCCAGCCCTGGCTGCTTAACTTTGTCGAGCGCGAGAACAAGCTGGAGCGTATTCTCAGCGCCGCAGGCTACGAGGTGGACAGCAGCGGCAAGCCCAAGCTTATCATCTCCATCTCCCGCGAGTTCGGCTCCGACGGATACGCCATCGGCAAGCTTCTTGCCAAGAAGCTTGGTGTTGAGTTCTACGATAAGCAGCTGGTGAAGATGGAAGCAGAGGAGAGCGGTCTCAGCGAGAGCTTTATTGAGGCTCACGAACAGGAAATGAGCCGCGGCATCGTCTACGATTTCCTGACCGCCAGCTACGCCATGTATAATGAGGCACTGTCGCCCATGGAACTGCTGTTTGCCGCCCAGACCAAGATAATCCGCCGCATAGCCGCGGAAAGCGAGTCCTGCGTAATTGTAGGTCGCTGCTCGGACTACATACTTTATAACGACCCCAACAGCTTCCGAATTTTCATTCACGCTCACCCCGACTACCGAACCGAGAATATCGCCAAGCGCCACGGCGTAAGCCTTGCCAAGGCCAAGAGCGAGATAGAGAAAACCGACGCCGCCCGCGCCCGTCATTACGAGAACTTTACCGGCCGCGAGTGGGGTAATACCAAGTACTTCAACTTAGCCGTTGACAGCGGCGTATTCGGAGCCGAGGGCAGCGTTGAGCTGATCCTCAGCGCTATCGAGCTTTGGCGTGCCGAGCGCGAGCGAAGCTACGCGGAAAAGAATAAGGAATAAAACAAAAAACGCTCTGTTCTAAGAATAGTGAACTTGGAACAGAGTGTTTGAGAATTTTGGTACAAGGTAGATTGCCTTCTCCCTTGAGGAGAAGGTGCCCCGCAGGGGCGGATGAGGGTCTGCCGTAAGGCAGCTTTGCTCTGCTTTGTATGTTGTTGTATATTCGACAAAATTCTAATAGCATGAAATCAGTTAACCAAACTTGAATTTGGCGGTGATAGTTATGTTGGCAAAAAACAAAAGCGGTTGGAAGTTAATTGAATATATTGACATTGAAGAAGACGATATAAAACAGTACCATAATGTCACGGGAGCATATGCAATTCTAAAAATCGCTGATAAGTATGTTGTTGGTTATAATGGTTGGAGAAAACAATGGGAATTTCCTGCTGGCGGAATTGAGGGAGATGAAACCGCAAGGGAAGCGGCAGTTCGAGAATTGTATGAAGAAACACATCAAAGAAATGAGATGTTGGAATTTAAGGGCTTGTTTAAAGTTGAGGATGCAAAAGGAAATATAAAGTATCAAGCAATATTTGTTTGTCATCAAGAAGAATTACTTCCGTTTGAACACAATAGCAATGATGAGATGAACGAAATAAAATTATGGGATATGAAAGAAAATATTGGATATGTCGATGAATGTGATGTTAAAATAGCCCAGATGGTGTGTGAAAGATAGCGACAAATCCCTGTTTATTGAACAACGAAAAAAGCCAAGCTGAGTTTTACAGCTTGGCTTTTGTGACTTTATGAACTCCGGTCAAACCGGAGCGTTTGCTTGTATATATCAATCCTGAGCCTTCAGTTCATCGAGGCAGGACTTGCAGATGTTCTTGCCCTTGTAGTTGATAACGTCCTTTGCGTTGTTGCAGAAAACGCAGGAAGGCTGATACTTCTTGAGGATGATGGCAGACTCATCAACGTAGATCTCGAGGGAGTCCTTCTGAGCGATATCCAGGGTTCTGCGAAGCTCGATGGGCAGGACAATTCTGCCGAGGCTGTCCATCTGTCTTACGATGCCGGTAGATTTCATATTTTCCTCCTAAAACCACAAAATAGTGGCGTTTTTTACCAAATTCGACTTAAAGCATAGGCATTATACTTAAATAAACCCCACTTGTCAAGAGTTGGAAGAAAAATATTTTGCACAATTTTTAAGTGTTAAAAATGATGAAATTACCGTTATTTTTTTGGTACTTCAAATTCGGCGGTTACCATATCGTCTATCGACATACCATCTTCAAAACGATAGCATTCCACAGCTAAAAGGTATCTACCGGGCGACAGCTCGCCGTAGCTCCACTCCCAGCCAAGCTCGGTGGTGAAAGGGGCGGCGGCGGTTATTTCGTCGCTGCCTGCAAGTCCCCACGCAGTGGCAATCTTCTTTTGGTGAACCGGCAGCCATTCACCGTCAACGTCCTCAAAAATTAAGAAGCGACCGTTAACGGTGTTGGGGCGCCAATGGATATCGCCAACATGCTCAAGAGTAAGGGTGAGGGTGGTTGGAGTAACATCGCTTATGCTTGCTTTTAAATCTTCAATGGAGGTGCCTGCCCAAAACATATCGGGGTGTTCGTAAAATGCCGCCTCATAATCGCAGTTGCTCATGGTTTCTGTGATGGTGATAGGTGCGGATATGTATTTATCAAGAGGGGCAGTTTCGGAAAGGTAATCAAAAGCCACAAGCTGCTTTACTATGCGGTAATTGCCGGGCTTCAGCCTGCCGTAGAGCAGGGAAAGGGTGGCGGCATAGCTGCGGGTATAAGAGTAATTAATGGGTTTGCTGAGTGTGAGTGGTGAATAACAGGTGATGCGGCTTTCCGAATTGGTCGAATTACGAAGAAAATCGCGGGCAAGGGGAATGGCCTCGCCGTACTCGGTATAGAGGGCGAAGGTGGAGTCTACAAACAGGGTAGTATCGCTGTTGTTTTCTATAAACAAACGGTAACGGTGTTCGGAAAGCTGTTCGGCGGTCATAACTACGTCGCTGACCTCTTTTTCGGGAGCATAGTCGGGATAGATAGGGGCTATTTCTTCTTTTCCGCAGCCGGAGAAGATTGAAATAAGCATGAGTGCCGCAAGAATTATTTTAGCTGTTTTCATAATTGCACCTCCTAGCAGAATTATTATACCAAACAAAAATGATAGCTACAACAAAAAGCGCAGATATCATGCGATATCTGCGCTTTAAGGTTACATCTTTTCGGGGGCGGTTACACCGAGGATGCCAAGAGCGGCGGCGATAACGCTGCGTACGCTGTCAGCCAGCTTCAGGCGGGCAGCGAGCACCTCAGGCTCTGCGCCCTTGATGCGCTCGGAGTTGTAGAAGCGGTGGAAACGGGAAGCCAGCTCCACAAGATAACGGTTGATGCGGGAGGGATCGTAATCACGAGCGGCGAGGCGAATTTCCTCGGGGAGGAGGGAAAGCTGCTTGATGAGCTCATGCTCGTTTTCACCGGCCAGCTTGCTTACGTCTACATCCTTTGCGGCAACCACGGCGCTGCCCTCGGCAGTGAGAGTGGCAACGAGGCTGCAGATACGGGCGTGAGCGTACTGAATGTAGTAAACGGGATTCTCGCTGTCCTCACGAACTGCAAGACCCAGGTCGAAGTCAAGGTGGGTGTCGGGCTTTGCGTTGAAGAAGTAGCGGGCTGCGTCAACGCTTATTTCGTCCAGCAGGTCGGCGAGAGCGATGGTCTTGCCGGTACGCTTGGACATACGCACGGGCTTGCCGTCCTGCAGCAGGTTTACAAGCTGCATGAGAACGACCACAAGGCGGTGAGAGCCGTCGAGGCCGAGACCGTCAAGAGCGGCCTGCAGACGGGCAACGTGACCGTGGTGGTCTGCGCCCCAGATGTTGATGACCTTGTCGAAGCCGCGCTTCTCAAACTTGTTGCGGTGGTAGGCAATGTCGGCGGCGAAGTAGGTGTAGAAGCCGTTGGCGCGGCGGAGAACGTCGTCCTTAAGGTCAAGCTTGTCCGCCTGCTCCTTGGTCTTGCCCTCGTTCATGGCCTTCTGACGGAGAAGGTCAGCAGTCTTGAGCCACAGGGCACCGTCCTTTTCATAGGTCCAACCCTTTTCTCCAAGCATGTCCACGGTCTCGGCAACGTAGCCGCTGTCGTGGAGGGAGGACTCGAAGAACCACTCATCGTACTCGATGTGATACTTCTTCAGGTCGGACTTCATCTTGGGAATGTTGATATCAAGACCGAAGCGGGACATTGCGTCGTAGCGCTCGGTAATGTCAGCGTTGAGATACTTGTCACTGTTAGCCTCATGGAAGGCTGCAGCGATGGCTTTGATATCGTCGCCGTGGTAGCCGTCCTCGGGGAACTCAACCTTATCCTCGCCGAGAATTATCTGCTGATAACGTGCGTCAATGGACTGGGCAAACTTGTTTATCTGATTGCCCGCATCGTTTACGTAGAACTCGCGCCAGATATCGTAGCCTGCGCGGTGGAAAACCTCGGCGAGGGAATCGCCGAGAACGCCGCCGCGGGCGTTGCCCATGTGCATGGGGCCGGTGGGGTTGGCGGAAACGAACTCTACCATTACCTTCTCGCCATTGCCTACGGTAACGCTGCCGTAGTTTGCGCCGTCAGCCTCAATGGTCTCGAGGACTGCTGCGTACCAGCTGTCGGCAAGGCGGAAGTTGATGAAGCCTGCGCCGGCTACTTCGACGGAGGAGAAGTAGCTGCCTTCCAGGCTCATGTTTGCCATGAGAGCCTCGGCAATCTTGCGGGGAGCCATGCGCATTGCCTTTGCGGCAGCCATGGCGTAGGAGCAGGCGTAGTCGCCCAACTTTGCGTCCTTGGGAATTTCAATAACGCCGGTGAGCTCTACGCCCTCGGGCAGCTCGCCCTTTTTTGCGGCGGCAACGTATGCACCGCGTACCAGAGAATCTATCTGAAGCTTTGCAGCCTCTATCATGTTAGCCATTTTATATATCTTCCTTTCGGTCAAATCTCTTTGAAATCAATAATGGATTCGTTAATTCCGATATTGACGTTATCCACGTCCAGTGCGTACTCTATCTCCACGTGGCCGCGGCTTTCATCAATGTCGGCGTTGAGCCGGCGGGTGTAGATGCCCATAGTGGCGCTGCCGTAGGGGGTCTGATAGAGGAAAAGATGCTTTTCGCCGTGACGGAAAAGCATTTGGCTGGTCACCGTGCCCTCGCGGGTGAGAATTACGGTGTCCGGCTCCACGGTGAAGGTGGTGGTAGTGCCTTCCATGCCGGTGATGCTGCTTTCCTGATAAATGAGCTCGGATTTTTCGGGGCTGTATTCGTATTCGCCCTCGGTCATAAGCTCCACGGTGCTCACTTCGCCGCCGACTTCCTGCTTGCTGACGATGGAAATCATAACTTTTTTCATGCTTTCACTTGCCTTTACAATAGTTCGGTTTCGCTGACTTCGCCTCCGATGTCGCTTTCCATGAAAAGGGAGGCCTGTCGGCGGAAAATCTCGGCGCTGTCGGTAACGTAATATCTGTGGCTGCCCTGCCTGCCGGGGTCGGCGAGAGCATCGGCCTGCTTCAGCTTCTTTATAAGATATTCGGCGGTTTCGGCACCGGGACTTACCAGCTGCACCTGAGGACCCATAAAGTCGCCTATGACCTCGCTGAGCAGGGGATAATGGGTGCAGCCAAGGATAAGAGTGTCTATATCCTTATCCCGCAGCCCGCTGAGATACTCCTCGACCACCAGCTCAATGACCTTGTCGCCCCGGTGTATGCGTCCGTTTTCCACAAGGGGGACGAAGAGGGGGCAGGCCTTGGAAAAAGTTTCACTGCCGGGGCGGAAGCCTTGTATCGCCCTGTCATAAGCGCCGCTGGCAACGGAGTTGACTGTGCCGATGATGCCGATGCGCCCCGTCTGAGTGAGCCGCGCGGCCTTCCACGCCGCAGGCTCTACCACGCCGAAAATGGGCGTGTCGTATTCCCTGGCGACATGCTCAAGAGCAACGGTGCTGACGGTACCGCAGGCCACGGCGATGGCCTTGATATTGTGGCTGAGCAGGAACTCTATATCCTGCCGCGCATATTTTATAATAGTATCCCTTGAGCGACCGCCGTAGGGGACGCGGCCCGTATCGCCAAGATAGATAAGATCCTCGTTGGGCATGGCCTCCACCAGCTTGCGCATGGCGGTCAGACCGCCGAGACCGGAATCGAATACTCCGATGGGTCTGTTGTCCATCGAGCCGCCTCCTTTCTGCGGGGCATATTACTCTAATTTAATATAATATAATAGTCGGGGAAAAATTACAAGGTTTATGCCTGAAAATTCATATGGTATTTTTAAATGAAGTAGTGTATAATGTGTTCACATAATACTGCGCTGGTCACGGGAGGTGCGTTCATTATGAATATCGAACTCAGCGATAAGGAATTCCGACGTCTGCTGGATATGGTGTACATCGGCAACTGGATACTTAACTCAATACGCGGAGACGACAGGATAAAGGACTACGACGACCTTGAGTCCAAAATCTTCGCCCACTGCATAAAGAACGGAATGTTCTCGCTTATAGAGCTTGTCAACGGAGAGGTGCTGCCCAGCGGCGAATTTTCCGAGGGCGGCATACATGAGGCCATTATGGACTATGAGGACACGGTGTTTTATGAGATACTTGCCGAGGAGCTTGCCCGCCGCGACATGAATTTCGAGCCTATAAACGCGGAGAATATGGCAGAGCTTACGGAGCGTATAGACGAGTATATTGAGGAATTTGAAGAAAACGGAGTAAACAATATTTCCCTTGACAAATAAGGAATAAACAACCCTCCTGCAGGGAAAATACCCGCAGGAGGGTTTACCTATGAAAAAGATGACCAATAAGGATTACGGAAAATACGTCAAGGAAAAGTCGCCCAATTCGCCGCTGCTGGCGGATATGCTCAAGGCATTTCTGGTAGGCGGCATAATATGCACTATCGGGCAGGCTGTCATCAACGGCTGGACGGCTGCGGGGCTAGATGAGGAAAACGCCGCCAGCGCCACCTGCGTAACGCTGGTTTTCTGCGGCGCTCTGCTCACGGGACTGGGTATTTACGACCGCATCGCCCGCTTTGCCGGCGCGGGCACGCTGGTGCCCATTACGGGCTTTGCCAATGCGGTAGTCTCACCTGCGCTGGAATATAAGGCAGAGGGCTTCGTCAGCGGTATGGCAGCGAAGATGTTCGTTATTGCAGGGCCTGTCATCGTGTTTGGCCTTGCCGCCAGCGTGGTCTACGGGCTGATACTTGTGCTGTTCGGGCTGGTGTAGGAATATTATTTCACTGCTTTACTTTACTCAAAAGAAGTGCTATTATAGGGCATATCAAAAAAGAAAAGAGATGTCCTATGTACCTTGATGAGCTGAAAATAAATACGGAAATAGAGCTTGCGCCGGTGAAGATCACAAAGGAGCGCATGCTGGATTTCGCACGTATATATGACCCGCTGCCACTCCATAGCGACGAGGAATACGCAAAGACGACCCGCTTCGGACAGCTTGTAGCGCCGGGGGTAATGACCTTTATGTCCGTATGGGCACAGTTTGTAAGAGTAGACCTTTTCGGCGATGAGCTTATCGCGGGTAAGTCCACAAATATAGAATGGTTTAAGCCCGTCTTTGCCGACGATACCCTTTACGGCAGGGCGCGGATAAGCAATATAACCCGCCGCAACGCCCATAACGGCATAGCTGAGATAACCATCGAGATACGCAACCAGCACGGCGAGCTGGTGACAAGCGACGTGACGGAATATGTGGTGAAATATAAGGAATAAAAAACTAAGGTTCGGAGCAACCGTTTATGGGATTGCCACGGCCTGCGGCCTCGCAATGACACCAATTTATAAAGTTAAGAGGTCATTTAAGGCGAAGCATAAAGACTATATGTCATTCAGAGGGCGCAGCCCGAAGAATCCCCTGGTTGAATGTGCCGCAGCAGGGAAACATTTTGCGCCGAATACACTTTCTGACGAACTGAAAAACTCGGAGCAGTTGCTCCGAGTTTTTACATATCCAATCCCTCGAAACGCTTTACCGATATGCGGCAGGCGATAAAGGTCAGCAGTGCATACAGCGCCGCGCCGATGAACAGAACTACAAGCTTTTCCGCAAGAAACTGCGGATCGGGGGTGTCCAACCGCAGTCGGAAAAAGGGCAGAACATGGGCAAGGGTTTCAAGTATTGCGATGGCTATGAAAAATAGAACACCGCTGACGCCAAAGGTTTTGCCAACCTGTTCCGGCGCACGATAGTAGCTGGTGAAGAATTGCAGGTTAAATAAGCCGAGAAGCAGCAGCGACAGCCCGAAAAAGGCAATGTTTGCGTCCATGCCCACCTGATTGCCGCCCACAGGCAGCGCCTGCCGCAGCACGGCAAAGGGTACGGCGACGATAAGCTGCACCAGCTGCACGATGACCGCAAAACAAATGCGGGCGCGGACAAGGTCGCCCTTACGCACCGGCAGCACCAGCGAAAATTCTATATCCCTGTTTTCCCGCCCCGACAGGCAGACGAAGAAAAGGGAGAGAGCGGAATAGAACAGTACCACATAATAGGGATAGTTGGGAATGATGAGCATGGAGGAAAGCAGCCAGAACAGTATGACAGTGGGGTGCAGCGCCAGCCGGAAATCCTTTATAAGCAGCTTTTTCATGCCTCGCCCTCCTTTTCCAAGTGAACCATTATGGTTTCAAGATCTGCGTCATAGGATTTGATATCCAGCTCCGCAGCCTTCGCCGTTTCAATAAGGGCGGTTGCCCCGTCGCGGCTTATGCCGCAGCCTATAAGATGGGGGCGCAGCGTGGCGGCCTCGCTCTCGCTGAGCCGAACAAGACGATAGCGGCGCTTGAAGCTGTCCGTGTCCTTGACGGCGATTATGCGTCCGCTGCGGATATAGGTGATCCGGTTGGCGCATTTGTCCAGATCGGAGGTTATGTGAGTGGAGAAGAGTATGCTCACGCCCTCGCGGGCAAGGCGCAGGAATATTTCCAACAGCTCATCGCGGGAAACGGGATCAAGGCCGCTGGTGGGTTCATCGAGAATGAGCAGCTCCGCCCCGTGGGACAGCGCCAGCGCAAGGCTGTATTTCACCCTCATGCCCGCCGAAAGCTGAGCGGGAGATTTATTCTCTTCCAGCTTGAAGAGCTCCATGCAGCGGCGGTATTCATCTGCACGCCAATCCGGATAAAAGCTTTTCGTTACCGCGCTTATCTGCCGAAGCTTTTTGCGGGGATAAAAATCGGCACCGCCGGAAACAAAGCCGATACGTCGTTTTATATCCAATTCATTTTCGGAAAAATCCATGCCGAAGAAGCGAACCTCGCCGCTGTCGGGGTGCACAAGATTAAGCAGGGATTTCAGCGTAGTGGTTTTGCCCGCACCGTTTCTGCCGATGAAGCCCATAATTTCGCCCTTGCGCACCTCAAAACTTACGTCGTCCAGACGAAATGCGCCGTAGCTCTTGCAGAGTCCGTTTACACTAAGAACAGTCATATTCTCACCTCGTTAAATAACAATTGTTATCTAACGCCACTATAACACATTTTGGGGCAGTTGACAAGAGGAATAGCAGAGTATAAAATAACGAATGTTATTGGAGGTGAAGTTATGCCGCCTAAGATAAGGTTTGCGAGGGAAGATATTGCCGCCGCTGCGCTGGAGATAGTCCGTGAGCAGGGAATAGAGGGCGTGAACGCCCGCGCCGTTGCCGCAAGGTTGGGCTGCTCTACTCAGCCCCTGTTTCGTGAGTTTGAGTCCATGGAACAGATAAAGGACGAGGTCGCCCGCCTTGCCATGGAGCTGTATGCCCGCCATATCGCCGAAGGCGCGGAAAAAGAGCCGATTTCATATAAGGGTACCGGCCTTGCCTATATCGACTTTGCCCGCCGCGAGCCGGAGCTGTTCAAATTCCTGTTTATGCAGGATCGCATCAGCCACCCGGTGACGGAAATAGAAGACCCTTCTATGGAACTGGTCATATCTACCCTTATGGAGCGCATTGAGCTCAGCCGCGAGCAGGCGAAGGAATTCCACCTGAATATGTGGGTCTATGTTCACGGCCTTGCGGTGATGGCTGCCACCAAATACATGAGCTTCAACGATGAGCAGCTCAGCGATATGCTAAGCGCACAGTTTGCCGCTATGAAAGGCCTATATGAGATTAAAAACGGCAGTCGCTGACTGCTGTTTTTGCGTATATTTTAAGTGTTTTTCCAATTCACACCGTACTATGGACGTCCGGACAAAAAGATAAGAGGTGAAGAGCCTTGAGCGATGAAAAAATAATAAACGCCATAAAAAACGGCGATGAGGCGGCCATAGAACAGGTAATGGATAAGTATTCCCGCCTGCTTTGGTCGGTTGCCTCGGCTGTGCTGAAAAACGTAGCCCCGGAGCAGGACGTGGAGGAGTGCGTGGCAGATGTGTTTATCAGCCTTTGGCAGAACCCCGAAAAGTACGACGCCGGGCGGGGCGGCCTGCGCACATGGCTGTGCGTAAAGACCCGCAGCCGCGCCCTTGACCGCTACAGGGAGATATCACGCCGCAGCGCGCTGCCCTTGGAGGAGGTCATCGCCGCTCAGGCGATTGGCGTTGCGGAGTTGGCGGACGCAGAGGAAACGAAGCGGGAGCTTGCCGCAGCCATTGATACTCTCGCCGTGCAGGAGCGGGAGATACTTATCCGCCGCTATTACTATGAGCAGAAGCCGCGGGAAATTGCTCTTGCGCTGGGCGTGAACGTGAAAAAGGTGGATAACTGCCTGTATCGGGCCAAGCGGAAGCTGCGGGAAGAATTGGAGGAACATAATGAGCGAATTTAAAAAGGAAAACCTTGAAAACATAAAGGGGATTTTTGAAGAGAAAACCGGCGTGCGCCTGCCCGGACGCAGGCGCGCGCGCCGTCCGGTCAAAATAGCGCTGCTGCTGGCGGCGGTGCTGGTATGCCTGAGCATAACCGCCTTTGCGGGTATGCAGTTTTCCGTGCTGGAGGGCGACGACCTGTCGCTGAGCGGCGTGTACGAGGGCAACGGTGTGGTTGCGATAACCGTGGAAAACCGCTCCGACAAGCTGCTGGAATTTGAGGAGAAATTCTACCTGCGCCGCTGGCTGGGCAGTGCAGTCGTGGTGGACATGGACGCGGTGCGCTTTGAAAATACAAGCTTCGCGCCCAAATCCAAAGGTATAATGCGCATAGATATTTCCGATGCCTGCGACGTGACAGCGTTGGAGCAGCCGCTGGCGGGGAACGACCATTATTACTTCCTGCTGACCAATAACGGTTTTGCCTTCGGTCAGGACTGGATATGCAGCGTAGATTTTGCGCCGCGCAGTGAAGAAAATGCTGATGTGGAGGAACTTCCCGAGAATTATTACACCGCGCCCAGCAGCAGCGAGGACGGGCGAAAGGAGATAGAAGAGAGTCTGCGGTTCTATTTCGAGAACGTGAGCCTTGATATTATCCAGCGCCGCCAACAGGCCTACGATTACATTGAAGCGTATACCCAACTGCTTGCGGATTTTGACGGTGAGATAGTAACTTCTGTGTCGCCCTGTCTGTCGGGCAACAGGATCGATATTACCAAGCCCCTGTTTTCCGTGAATACACCGGAGGGCGAATGGGAAATCGGCAGCTTCCATACATGGACGAGCGTGGACGCGGATTATCGACTTATCGCCACCGAAGAGGAAGATGCCTATGTGGTAGAGGCGGTCATTGACACTGCGGGCGGACAGCTCAGCGTGCCCATGGTGTTCATTCTCAGCTATGAGCGGGAGCGCATCAGTGATGATGCCTATGCGTTCATTCATGGTCGCCTCATTACCTTTGAGCAGCTTGAGCAGTATAAGGTGTATGAGGGCGAGGGCAAGGTGAGCTACGAGGTCAGCGCCATGATTTACGATGACCCGATAGAGTACGTCCGCGCAATCGATGAGCAGGACGGCGATACAGATCTGGACGAGGCTGCGGTGGAAGAATTTGTGACCATGCGGGAGTATTATCTCGATAATTTAGGGGAGCTTATATACTATCGGCAGCCCGAATAAATGCTTATCTGAGCCTGTAAAAAATATTTGAAAAAAAGCAAAAAATATTGCGAAAACCTATTGACAAATCAGCGGATTCAAGGTATACTCATTCTCGCTGATGTGGCGGCGTAGCTCAGTTGGCCAGAGCATTCGGTTCATACCCGAAGTGTCAGCGGTTCGAATCCACTCGCCGCTACCACATCCCACTATGAAGCGTTTGTGTTTCATAGACGCTTCATAGTGGTTTTATATAGATGGCCCGTTGGTCAAGTGGTTAAGACACCGCCCTTTCACGGCGGTAACATGGGTTCGAGTCCCGTACGGGTCACCACTTCCGGAGAACGTCGCAAGATGTTCTCCGGTTTTCGCATGGAGGCTTAGCTCAGCCGGTCAGAGCGCATGCTTCACACGCATGAGGTCGCGCGTTCGAGCCGCGCAGTCTCCACCATGAAAAAGCCCGCATTTGTCTGCAATGCAATGACAAATGCGGGCTTTTTCGAACTAAGTGTACCTTACGGCACGTTAAGCACACTTTCGGTGTGAGAAGTGATGCTGCGTATCTGAAGCGCCTGCGGACATGGGCGGATTTGTTTCATTTCACTTCAATTAGGCTGATGATTGTGGCATAAATCAAGAAAAAGAGCAGGAATTCCTGCTCTTTTATACTTCCTCGTCTTTGATGTATTCCATTATGTCTCCAACTTGACAGTCAAGGATCTTGCAAAACATTTCTATAGTATGGGTGCTGACACTTTCATTTCGCTTCAGGCGTGTAATTTGGGCAGGACTAATGCCATGCTTCTTGATCAGAGCATATTGTGAAACGCCTTTCTTTTTCATTACATTCCACAGATTGGCATAAGAAATCATAATGTCAGCACCTCACTTCCTACTTGAATATTAACCGGAAATGGTGTATATTAGTATTAACCAATATCGGTTATTAAGTTTGGAAAGAGGGCTTGTAATGAAAAAATATTATCCCTGATTTTGGTAATCGTGCTGTGTATGGGTTTGTGTGCCTGCAGCGAAGATCATGAATCCACCGGAAAGCCTGAAGTGAAAGACACCGTAGGCAAGGAGGATGTATTTGCACCTGACACACAGCTTAACGGCGGTGTGATGCCGGAACTGCTTTTCCGCAATACATTTGCTGCAGGGCAGCATGGAAGCATCGGTATTTCGGACAGTGGCGAAGTCTTTCTTGCTACATCCTCTCCTGTAGGATATGTATTCGACGGCAACGACATTGTGACGCTGGATATGTATACCTACTGTCTTGCTGTTAAACGCGATGGAACGGTCGTTGCCAAAAGTATTAGCAGCCGGCTGCAGGAGAATTTTATGGATATGAACAATGTCGCGCATTGGAGTGATATTGTAGATGTCGCGGCAGGAAATTACCATAATGTGGGATTGAAGAGCGATGGTACGGTTGTATATGCTGGCAGTATTTCTGAGGAAGAGGCGGCCGTACTGGATTCATGGACTGACATCATTGCAATAGACGCAGCTGAGTTTATAACAGTGGGCTTGAAAGCCGATGGTACCGCAGTCGTATGTGGCCTTGGTCCCGATGTATCCGCCTGGACGGACATCGTGGAGGTTTCCGCCAGCAGCAATTTTGTTTTAGGTCTGAAAAGCGATGGAACTGTTGTGGCTGCTTCCGGTAGAAAGGCCGAAGACCCCAGAAGTGATGTTTCCTCGTGGACTAACATTGTTGCCATTTGTGCAGGCTTGAACCACTGTGTAGGTCTGAAAAATGACGGCACGGTCGTATCTACTAAAATTCTTGACGAAGACTTTGATCTTGGGCAATGCAATGTAGGAGAATGGACGGATATTGTTGCAATTTCTGCAAACTATACCCATACACTTGGTTTGAAGTCTGACGGAACCATTGTAGCGGCTGGCGCGGATTATGAAGAAGGCTGCAATGTGAGCGGTTGGGGTAAGGTGCAGATTCCTTGACACTCGGCAGACAGCACACCACCCCGGAAGCTTGGCTTTCCGGGGTGGTGATTTTTTAAGCACAGTTGCTCTATGAATTTGCAAATATTGACAACTATGTTTTGTGCTGCATTCACTTATATTTCACGCAAATACTTCTGCATATAAAACTCACTCCGATAGGCGCCGTCCTTAAGCTTGAGCGCATTGGGCTTTTCAGAAACCACGCGAAAACCAAATTTTTCGTACAAGTGTCTTGCACGGTCGTTGCCTTCTACAAATTCAAGCTCCATAATTGCAATTTCTCTTTTTTGCGCGGCAGCAATCATTTCTTCAAACATAGCAGACCCAATTCCGAGATTCCAATAGTCTTTAAGAATAGCAATCGAAATGCTTGCTCTGTGCGAAGTTTTTATTCCGCTTTTGAAACTGATTTCACAGTTACCTGCGACCTCACCGTCAACATAGCAGGTGATACCCAAGGTGTCGGCGGAGTTACGAAGGCGATTTACCCAAGCTGCCTCTTGCTCAATTGTAATATTATATTCCTCAGAATAACGTGCGAGAAACTCAGTTTCGTCGCATGATTTTTTTATGTAATTCAGGAACTTTTCCGCATCCTCGACACAAGGGCTTTTCAATACAGCGGTTCTACCATCTTTCAAGATAATTTGCTTATCGTCAAATATCATTGTGATACTCCTTTCGTTGTTTGCAAATACAGTTAACTTGTTGGTAAGAAGTTATTTTCCATGGCGGTGAACGAATTCTTCCGGCATAATACTATCCCCTTTATTGAAAAATAAAAACGGTGCAAATCGAATCTTACTTCGACTTGCACCGTCATTACCCTAAAATCTTATACTCCATTATTGACTATTCTGAAATTTGGGTACGACAACACAAGCCCGGCGAAATCTGTTCGACCTCGACGCGCTGCATAACAGTAACCATATTGCTTATAGAAGTATGTACTGTCATTGTCGTATGTCCTTTCAAAAATTTTCTCAATTAAAGCATAGTTCCATATTTATGTCAATATGTTTCTTGAACAAAATTTTTATATTTGTCGTCGGAGATAAGTACCTATCTGATTATTACGCCGGAGATTCTCGCGCACCCGCCTGCGGTGGGGCTCAGAATGACCAATCTTTAGATTTTGCTGTTGTACTTTTTGAATGCAGGAACTCCAAAGTTGTCATTGCGAGGAGCGCAGCGACGTGGCAATCCCCGGCGGAGAAATTATCTGCGAGCCATGCTTTTTGAATACAGCACACCACCCCGGAAGATAATCTTCCGGGGTGTTAGCGTTAACATCGTTAAATTATTCCTTGTGCTTCTTGGTGTCGGCGATCCAGTCGATGTCGCCGCGAGCCTTGCCGAAGCCGACGTCCTTCATGGGAGGCATATCCTTGGGAGGTTCGGGCTTGGCCTTGGGGTCGAAGGAGTAGCCTTCGCGCTCTGCGTTATGCAGCATTTCTTCCTCGGTGGGAGGAGCAGCCTGCTTCTCTTCCCATGCCTTGAGGCCTTCGGGAGTGGTGTAATACTTGAAGCGCTCAAGAGCCAGCTCTACCATGCGGGTGCCGTGCTCATAGGGAACTACGAGGAATACCTCGTCCTCGATGCCCTTCTTGAGCCACTGGGCGAGAACGCGGGGATCCATGCCGTTTGCGTGAATGCCTGCAAGCAGCTTCTGAGTGTCGTCGGAAACGTTGTAGCCGGTGTTGCCGTACTGCTCGGGACGGCCAATGGTGGCGGCCTCGTAGATCTTGGAGCGGATGTTTGCGGGAACGATGGCGCTTACGCCAATGCCGTAGGGCTTGAGGGCGATCCAGTAACTCTCAAGAAGGTTCAGAGCAGCGGCCTTGGCTGCGGAGTAGGGAGCGGTAACAGGGCCTGCGCCGAATGCGCCCCAGGAAACGGTTGCGCCGATGTGGCGGCCGGGGCCTGCCTTGATCATGCGGGGAACGAAGGTAACAAGACCGTTTACAACACCGCCGTAGCAAACACCGCCAACCCAGTCAAAGTCATCGTAGGTGGAAGCCTCTGCAGGGCCGAATACATTAACACCTGCGTTGAGGATAAGCAGATCGGGCACGCCGAATACCTTTTCGGTTTCGTCAGCAGCTGCCGCATAGGATTCTCTGTCGGAAACGTCCAGCTTAATGAAGTGAACCTGAGCATCTTTGTCCTTGAAATATTCCTTTGCGTCTGCCAGATGGTCCTCACGATAGTCGCCGATAACTACCTTCATGCCGGCCTCGGAGAAGATCTGGGCGTAGCCAAGACCTGCGCCGGAAGCGCCGCCGGTGATAAATGCTACTTTTCCTGCGAAATCTTTCATGGTATTCTCTCCTTGTTTAATTAAATTTGATACAAAAAGGATATCACATATAAAGCTACTGCGCAACTGGGTTTTTAAATTTGCTGTAAAATCAGCCGCGCATTGCCTTCATATAGATATCAAAGGTCTCCTTGAAGGCCTCGGTGAAGGGCGTGTAGCCAACGCCGAGGGTGTCCACGATCTTGCTGCCGTCATAAAGCTCGTCGTGCTGCAGGGGGAAGGGCAGCGGTATCTGCTGCTGAACGGCCTCGGCGCAGGTCACGGGAACGATGTCTACCTTGGCGCCGTTTGCCTTTTCAAGCTCGGCAAGGAAGCTGTCGTAATCTATCTCGTCGGGAGCGGCCAGGTTGAAAATCTGATTATATGCCTGCTCGTTGCCGATGGCTGCCATTATCATGCGGGCAATGTCCTTGACGTAGACGAACTGGAACTTTGCTGCCGCGTCGGTGGGGTGGGGGATAGGAGTGCCCTTGATGATGTTCTGGAAGTACATGGGCTCGCGGGGCGCGTAGTTGAAGGGGCCGTATACGAAGGTGGGGCGCAGAATGGTGTATGCCATGTTGCGCATGTTGCGCCATACGGTGTGCTCGCAGGTGTACTTCAGCTCTTCCTCCAGCTTCAGCTTCTTTTCAACGTAAACGGAGTTTTCGTCGGTACCGAAGCGGGTGGCAACGGGAGAATTCTCGTTGACGGGTGCGGGAGCGTAGGGATCGTATACGCTGGCGGTGCTGATGTAAATGTACTGAGAGGGCTTGTTGAGCATGCTGCCAACGAAGTTGTATATGTCGCCGGGCTCGTAGGCGCAGAAGTCGATGATAGCATCGTAATTGTCATCGGGCACGATGCCGCGGATCATGGCGGTGTTGTGGCGGTCGAAATGCATCTCTACCACATTTTCAAGGTTCAGGGTATAGCGACCGCGGTTGATAACGCGGATATCATACTTTCCGGTGCGGGAAGCGAGAATATTGAATACGCGACCCATGAAATAGCTGCCGCCGATTACAAGTACTTTATACATAGTCATGTCCTCCCTTTGTTGCTTGCTTTAATGATTTATTATACTACGCGCAGCGAGGTAAATGCAAGATATAATAGCGGCTTGAAAGACCGCGGACAATATGATAGAATAAACCATAAAATTTGCAAAGGAGCGTGACAGTGTGTTTGATGCATTTGCGAGAGATGCGGGTATTATTGCCGTGCTTGTTGTGGTGGGATTGATCATTCTGGCGGTTCAGCTTGTCCTCTGCGCCAATGCAAAGAAGATTATTGTCAAGCTGCTGCCCACGATTTTGCTTGTTGCGGCGATAATTGTGTTTTACGCCTTGATATTTATAATACAGGACCGCTCTGCGATCGGATTTGGTATACTTGCGGTTTTTGCGGAAGTACTGCTGTTTTTCGACATAGTCGCGTGGGTCATTTGGGGAATAATCAGGCTTATTAAAAGAAAATAGGAAAGGGTCATGCCGGAGCATGACCCTTGTTTTGTATAAATTACTTTGCGTCGTCGGCGCAGTCGCGCTTTTCTCCGCGGAGCATCTCAAGACCGTGGTCGAGAGAGGGGAGTACGGCGGCCAGGTTTTCGCGGATAGCCTTGGGGCTTCCGGGGAGGTTCACGATGAGGGTATAGCCGCGGATACCGGCCTGAGCGCGGGAGAGCATTGCGCGGTTGGTAACCTTCATGCTTTCAAAACGCATAGCCTCGGGGATACCGGGAGCCATGCGCTGGCATACGGCGATGGTGGCCTCGGGGGTAACGTCGCGGGGGGAGAAGCCGGTGCCGCCGGTGGTTACGGTCAGAGCGATGTCCAACTCGTCGGCGGTCTTGATAAGCTCGGAGCTTATCTGCTCCTGCTCGTCGGGAATGATGGAGGTATATACAACGTCATAGCCCGCGTCCTTGAGCATCTGACAAACCAGAGGGCCGCCGGTGTCCTCGCGCAGACCTGCGGAACCTTTATCACTTACGGTAATAACTGCTGCAGTAAACATACTGAAAACTCCTTTCGGTTATTGCTGCCTTTATTCGAAATGGCTGTTGACGAAGTCGCCGCTTTTGCCGCCGGATTTGCTCAGCAGGCAGACATTGGTGATGAGAATATCACGCTGCACGGCCTTGCACATATCGTAGATGGTCAGCGCCGCCACGGAAGCGGCGGTAAGCGCCTCCATCTCAACGCCGGTCTCGCCTTTGCAACGGGCAGTGGCGCGAATGTGAATGATGTGAGCCTCATCGTCCAGCTCGTATGCTATGTCAACGCCGGTGAGGGCGATGGGGTGACACATGGGGATAAGCTCCCAATTCTTCTTGGCGGCCATGATGCCCGCCACCTGAGCAACTGCCAGTACGTCGCCCTTCTTCATTTTACCGCCCTTGACCATGTCGTAGGTCTCGGGATTCAGGTGAACCTCAGCCTTGGCGGTGGCGATGCGCAGGGTCTGATCCTTGGCGCTTACGTCCACCATGCGGGCGCGTCCGTCCTCGTTGAAATGTGTAAATTCAGCCATGCGGCTCAGCCTCCTATCTCGTTCATGTTGCGAATGCTTTCGCTGCTGCGTTCTTCAAGCATGTGGCGGCCGGGCTTGCTTTCGATGGCCCTGCGCAGTATGTCCACCATACTCTCGCGGTCAAGTCCGCGCAGGTCAAACTCACTGGCGGAGTGGAGGCAGGGCTTTACCTTGCCGTCGGCGGTAATGCGTATGCGGTTGCACTGGTCGCAGAAGCGGTGGCTTATGGGGTCGATAAGACCCACGCGACCCTTCCAGCCGGGTACGCGGTACATGCGGGAAACGCCGCTCATGCCGTCCTCGACAAGCTCGGGAACGGCGTCCAGTACCGTCTGTCCGGGAATGAAACGCTCCTTGTCCCAGCCGCTGCATTCGCCGATGGGCATAAGCTCGATAAAGCGGAAATCTATCTCCTTGTCCCTGGTGAGGGAAACAAGGTCGCGGATTTCGCCGCTGTTGATGCCGCCCATAAGAACGGCGTTTATCTTGGTGCCGGTAAAGCCTGCCTTTTCGGCGGCCTCAAGACCGGCCAGCGCATCGTCAAGCTTGCCCACGCGGGTCAGCATGGCGTACTTTTCGGGGTCGAGAGTGTCAAGGCTTATGTTCAGGCGGGAAACGCCTGCGTCACGAAGCTGCTGAGCGTACTTGGGCAGCAGCACGCCGTTGGTGGTAAGGCAGACTTCCTCTATTCCGGGAATACTGCTCACGCCCCGGCAGATGTCCACAATGCCCTTGCGAACAAGGGGCTCGCCGCCGGTGATGCGAACCTTGGTGATGCCGCAGTCGGCGGAGGCCTCCACGGCTCTGATTATTTCCTCTACGCTCATCATGTCGGTGTGGCAGCGCTTCTCAACGCCCTTTTCGGGCATACAGTATACGCAGCGCAGGTTGCAAAGGTCGGTGACGGATATGCGCAGATATGTGATTTTTCTTCCGTAGGTATCCTGCAAAGGGTTCACCCTTTCGTTGTTAGTTGTGAGGTACTTTGATAGCGCTGAGCACCTGACCGTGCTGCGCCCGTCCTGTTCCGGCGGGGATCTCAGCCAGCAGGTCACAGCCCATCAGGGAGGAAACCACGCCGTTGCCCTGCCCGTCGTTGTGTATGAAATAGGCCGTGCCGTCCTCAATTTCAAGTCTGCCGCGCACAAGGCGAAGCTTGGGGCTGGGCTTGCCGAAGCTGTCTTTGAGAATTACGCTTACGCGCTCGGGCATTACCTCATTGTGGCCGCAGAGCTTGCGGATATAGGGCATGCCAACACGGAGAAGCCCGATTACTGCCGCGCCGGGATTGCCGGAAAGGCAGAGAATAAGCTTGCCGCCGAGTACCGCGGCGCACATTGCTCCGCCGGGCTTGAAATCAGCTTTCCAGAAGAGTATATCGGTGCCCATCATCTGACTTACACGGTATGCCCAGTCGTAATCGCCGACGGAAGCGCCGCCGGTGGTAATGACCATGTCGGAGTCCTCCAGGGCCTTGCCGATGCGCTGGGCAATGGTGTCCGGATCGTCGAGGACGATGCCGCCGTTTACGGGCTGGGCGTCCATAGCACGCAGGTAAGCGGAGATGGTGTATACGTTGCTGTTGTATATCTGAGCGGGCTTCAAGGGCTGACCGGCCTCGGCCAGCTCGCTGCCAGTGCTTATCACGGTGATGCGGGGCTTTTTGTATACCACTGCCTCGGTGATTCCCTGTCCCGCCAGCAGGCCGAGAGCCGCCGCGGAAACGCGTGTTCCGGCGGTGAGAATGGTCTCGCCCTGTTTGATATCCTCGCCTGCGTATACCACGTTGCTGCCCGCCTTGAGGGGCTGGAATATCTTCACCTCGGTGTCGGTGAATTCGGTTTCCTCGTATTTAATGGTGGTGTCGCAGCCCTCGGGAATGGGAGCGCCGGTGAGTATCTTCGCGGCGTGACCGGGGGTGAGGGGGATAGTGGGGGCATAACCCGCAGGTATTTCTTCGGTTATTTTGAAAACAGCGGGATTTTCGGGACTTGCGCCTGCGGTATCGGCTGCCATAAGGGCGTAGCCGTCGTAGGGCGAGCGGTCGAAAGAGGGCACGGAGATGGCCGCGCGTATATCCTCGGCGAGGATACGACCCTCCAGCTCCCAAAGCTGAACTGTTTCGGTATTTATTGTAACCTCCTGCGCCAGCAGAAGCTCGACGGCCACGTCGGCCGGTACGTTGTTTCTCATGATCCACCGCCTTATATTTAAAACAATAACCTTGTTTAAAGCGCACTTATCAAATTATTCTACCATAGTAGATGTAGGTTTTCAAGCGTGTTATAGTGCCTGAAAGTGCAGGAAAATAAATAAAACGGTAAATAAAAGCAAAAATACCGCGAAATCTCTTGACCCAATCGCAATCACTGTTTATAATGCTTCTGTTTGGGATGTGAATGCGTTCAGCTATGCCGTGTTAGCGGCGGAATGGAGAACAGATATGGCAAAAAAAGCTACAATGATAAATAATATGACCTCGGGCAACGTTATACGGCAGCTCCTTATTTTCGCGTATCCTTTCATGCTGTCCAACCTGCTTCAGGTGGTTTATACTCTTGTTGATATGATCGTTGTCGGACAGTTTGTCGGCAGCTACGGCCTTTCGGGCGTTGCCATCGGAGGCGAGATAAGCATGCTCTTCACCATGCTCTGCTTCGGCTTTACCAGCGCCGGTCAGATAATGGTGTCCCAGTACGTTGGTCAGGACGACCATGAGTCCATAAAAAAGACCATCGGAACAATGTTTACCTCCGTGGCGCTCATCGGCGTGGTGATAACGATAATATCTCTTATCTGCGTAGACCCGCTGCTGCGACTGATGAATACTCCCGCCGAGTCCTATAAGCAGGCGAGAGACTATTCCGTGGTCTGCTTTGTGGGCACAATTTTCACTTACGGCTATAATACCATCGGCTCCGTGCTGCGCGGTATGGGCGACTCCAAGCGGCCCTTCATTTTCGTTTCCATCGCCGCCGTGCTTAACCTTGTCCTTGACCTGCTTTTCGTAGCGGTATTCCATATGGACACATTCGGCGCTGCTCTTGCCACCGTTATCGGTCAGGCCGTGTCCTTTATTATATCCATTTTCTACCTCTACAGACGCAAGGAAGCCTTCGGCTTTGACTTCAAGCTGAAAAGCTTCGCCATCGACGGCAGCAAGCTCAAGCCCATGATAAAGCTTGGCCTGCCTATGGCTCTGCAGTTTGGCGCAATCAGCGTGTCCATGCTCTACGTAAACTCTCTCGTCAATGCTGCCGGCGGCGTTATTGCTTCTGCCGTTGCTGGCGTGGGCGGCAAGATAAACAACGTAATGTCCATCGTCAGCAACTCCATCGGTACTGCGGCCTCCGCCATGATAGGTCAGAATATTGCTGCCCGCAGACCGGAACGTGTTTCCCGTATCACCTGGGTGTCCTTTGCCATCTGCGGAGTTTGCGCGGTGGTGCTCTCCGCGGCATTTATGCTCTTCCCGAAGCAGGTGTTCGGTATTTTCAATTCCGATCCCGAGGTTTTGGCGTACGCACCCTTCTATTCCATCGTCGGCGCGGTGGGCTTCATCAGCTTTGCGATAATTTCTCCATTCAACTCCCTTATCAACGGTATCGGCCATGCCACACTGGCTCTCGTTATCGCCCTTATGGACGGCGTTGTGGCCCGCGTGGGCTTCGTGCTCCTCTTCGGCGTTGTGCTGGATTTTGGCGTAGAGGGTATGTGGATGGGCAGCGCCTGCGCAGGATTCGTTTCCGGCATCCTCTCGCTGATATATTTTCTCAGCGGCAAATGGAAAGAGCGCAAGCTGCTTATTGATTAATAATTATCCCGCATCGGAACACACTCCGATGCGGGATTTATCATGTGAGTTCTACATATGAGCCCGGTACTATTATAATAGCGGGATTTTCAAGCTCCGAAGCAAGCGCTTCGCGGTCGCTTTCCTCGTATACTCCCACGATGAAGCAGTTGTTTGCCAAATCAACGCCGTAAGAGGTGATGGAATACTTGTCGGTGTATTCGCTCACCACAGAAGAAAGGCTCTGGAGATAATTTGCAGTATATTTAGCTTCGACAAAACGTACGGCGGTGGAATTGTGGCAGGCCTCCATATACCATGCCTGAACCTCGTCGCGCATATCCGTTAGATAGATGTAGAGTTTGCCGCCCATCACATACACTCCGCCGAATTCTTCGGGATAGGCTGCCGGCATGCCGTACTCATCAAGGGTGAAGGTTTGCCAAAGAAGGTCATTGGCGGCTAAAGAAGAGTTTGGATGCTCGAAAGTGGGACTCAGAGTAGTTTCGGCGGGAGGCCTTGAGAACGGTGTTGCCTCGGAAGGTGCCAAGATGGTAGGGGCGGGTGAACAGGCTGATGCGAGAAGGGCGCAAAGCAGTGTGAATGCGGCAAAAAGCATTTTTGTTTTAGTGTGCTTCATGGTGTCTCCTTTCTCAACCTTGATGATGAGATATACATTTATGCTGAGTACAGTATAAATTCGGTAAGTGGTAAAGTCAATAGAAGCCCAAACCTTGCATACAAAATTTCAAAACCTCATAAATTAAAGGTTGCTAAATGGGAAAAAGTATACTATAATATAATCTACCGTCTTGATATAGACGGATTATGTCCTGCCGGCGCATGGCAGGGCCGCACTAACTGGGGAGTCAGCGGTGCCCTGTACCTGCAACCCGCTACAGCAGGAGTGAATTCCGACCCCCGGTCTCGTAATGTGTCGTCAGCCTTTCTCAGGAAGCGTTGAAGGAACGGTCTCGCGCAACGGATGCCTGCGAACCATGTCAGGCGGGAAACCGAGCAGCATTAAGTGGGAAGTTCCGTGTGCCGCGGGGAAGCTGTTCCCGAGCCGAATGGGCGATCAGCGGGCATATTGCGTGTATCAAAGGTCGGTGTGCGGCCCTGCGATGCGCCGAGTTTTATATTTAGAGAAAAGGAGAATGTGGGATATGTATCAGGCTTTATACAGAAAGTGGCGGCCCAAGACCTTTGACGATGTCGTAGGTCAGCAGCACGTTACGGACACTCTCAAGCGTCAGGTGCTCCTGAACAGACTTTCCCACGCCTATCTTTTCACCGGTACCCGTGGTACCGGCAAAACCACCTGCGCCAAGCTCCTTGCCCGTGCGGTGAACTGCGAAAATCCCGTTGGCGGCAATCCCTGCGGAAAATGCCCCGCCTGCGTGGGTATAGAAAACGGCAGCATTCTCGACGTGCTGGAAATCGACGCAGCCTCCAACAACAGCGTTGACAATGTCCGCGCCCTCCGTGAGGACGCTGTGTATACCCCTGCCTCCGTCAAGAAGCGTGTGTATATCATCGACGAGGTGCACATGCTCTCCAACTCGGCTTTCAACGCCCTGTTGAAGATACTGGAGGAGCCTCCGGAGCATCTTATGTTTATTCTTGCGACCACTGAGCTGCATAAGGTGCCCGCAACCATTCTTTCCCGTTGCCAGCGCTATTCCTTCAAGCGAGTTTCGCAGGAGGATATAGCAGCCCGCCTTGACATGATAGCTAAGGTTGAGGGCATAGAGCTCAGCGGCGAAGCCTGCGAGATGCTCTCCCGCATGGCGGACGGCGCACTGCGCGACGCACTTTCTCTGCTTGACCAGTGCTCCGGCGACGTGGTGGATAAAGAACGCGTTATCAGCGCCATCGGCGTTGCCGATACTCAGGAAATATGCCGCATTTTCGAGGCCGTGAAGAGCAGAAACGGCAGCGCGGCTATGGATATTCTCAATGAGCTTTACATGAATGGACGCGACGTGGCCTCTGTGCTGGACAGACTTGCCGAGCTGTATCGTGACCTGCTTATGATGCGCCTTGCCCCCAAAGGCGGCTCATCCCTGCTGAAAGGCGGCTTTACCTCCTCCGAGCTGGAAAAACTTGCTCAGGGCGCCGATGTTCCCGGCCTGCTGGCGGGACTTGATGTGCTGGAAGAGGCCGTTTCCGGCCTGCGCGGCAGCTCCAACCGCCGCATTGCGGCTGAGCTTTGCCTGCTCCGTCTTTGCGATTACGCACCTGCCGAGCCTGTGCAGACCTATGCGCAGCCTCAGGTGGTTTATGTGCCTGCCCCCGTAGCTGCCCCCGTTGAGAAAAGTCCCGCACCGGCTCCTGCGCCTGTGGTTGACGACCTGCCTTGGGAAGCACCTCCCGAGCCGGACTATTACGATGCACCTCCCATATGGGAAAACCCGGTTTACGATGAGCCCGAGGTATATCAGCCCGCACCCGAGCCTGTATATGAAGCGCCTGCTCCCGAACCTGCCCCCGCACCTGTGCAGACCGGCGGCGCAGTTGAGTGGAAGGCTGTGCTGCGGGCGGTAAAGAGCGGCATGGACGATTATATCTACAATATCCTTGCAGACCAGTCGCAGATAGAGGCTTCTGTTGAGGAAGGACTTATCCGCGTGATGTGGAAAAATCCCTTTGCGATGAGCATGGTTGACGAAAACGATGTCAAGCTGGCTATTGCCGAGGCTGCCCAAAAGCTCAGCGGCGGCAACTGGCGTGTTTCCGTGGAGGAATATCGTGAAGGGGCAAAGAGTACCCAAAGTAAACTTGACCGGTTGATGAGCCGGTTCGATATAAAATACGATGACGAAGGAGAATGACAATGGCTAAAGGCGGATTCCGCGGCGGCGCTTACGGCGGTGGCGGCGGTATGAACATGAATATGATAAAGCAGGCTCAGAAGATGCAGCAGGATATGCTGAAGATGCAGGCTGAGATGGAGGAAAAGGAATACGAAGCTACCGCAGGCGGCGGCGTTGTAAGCGCCAAGGTCAGCGGCAAGAAGGAAGTAGTTTCCATCACCATCGACCCCGAAGCAGTTGATCCCGACGATGTAGAGATGCTTCAGGATATGATCGTTGCAGCCGTCAACGAGGCTCTGCGCAAGGCAGAAAGCTCCATGGCGGAGAGCATGTCCAAGATCACCGGCAGCATCGGCGGTCTCGGCGGCCTCGGCTTCTAAGAACAAGAGAAAGCGCTCACCAACAGGTGGGCGCTTTTTGCGGTTTTGATTGGAAAAAATATTTTATCGACGCAACTGAACTTGTTCTTGAATATGGCGGAGATATGGATTATTATATGTATATGATTTATTTGATTAAAGAGAGGTCGTGAGTAATTGAGCCGACTTAATATTGCCTCCCAAACCAAGACCGAGGCTGTCCTTGATGATCTTTATGCAACTGTCCTGCGGCGTATGTCCGCCGGTACGGCTGTTCTCTGCCCCGTGGATATGGCCGCAGCGTTCCTGCGTCTTTGCCACGCCCAGTCCTGCGGTAAGTGCGTACCCTGCCGTGTTGGCCTTGGCCAGTTGGGCAATCTGCTGGAGGACGTTCTCTCCGGCAGAGCCACCATGGAGACTTTGGAGCTTATCGAAAAAACCGCGTCCGCTATTTACGCCACCGCCGACTGCGCCATCGGTCATGGATCCGCGGCGCTGGTTCTGCGCGGCCTTGAGGGCTTCCGCGAGGATTATATTTCCCATATTCAGGAGGGTAAGTGCTCCGTAAAGTGCGAGCAGGGTGTACCCTGTATTTCCAAGTGTCCCGCCGGAGTTGAAATTCCCGGTTACGTGGCGCTGGTTGCCGAGGGACGCTACGCCGACGCGGTTCGCCTTATCCGCAAGGATAATCCCTTCCCCGCTGCCTGCGGCTACGTCTGTGAGCAGCCCTGCGAGGCCAAGTGCCGCCGCCGCATCGTTGACGACGCAATAAATATCCGCGGCCTGAAGCGATTCGCCGTGGATAACGCGGGCGTTGTACCGCCCACCGAGGTGAAGTATCCCGCCACCGGCAAGCGCGTTGCCGTAGTAGGCGGCGGCCCCGCCGGTCTTACCGCGGCCTACTTTCTTACCATCATGGGTCACAGCGTTGAAGTTTTTGAAAAGAGCCATAAGCTGGGCGGAATGCTGCGTTACGGTATTCCTCGCTACCGTCTGCCCGGAGAGAAACTGGACGAGGATATCAACGCCATTCTTGCCACCGGCGTAAAGGTGCATTACGGCTTTGAGGTTGGCAAGGACGCAACTCTTGTAGAGCTTAAGGAAAAGTTTGACGCCGTGTTTATTTCCATCGGCGCTCATACATATAAGAAACTGAAAATCGAGGGCGAAGAGGGCGAGGGCGTTATCTCTGCCATAAAGCTCCTGCGCGATATTGAGGACGGCAATAAGCCCGACTTTACCGGCAAGACCGTCACCGTAGTAGGCGGCGGCAACGTTGCCATGGACGCGGCCCGCAGCGCTCTTCGCTGCGGAGCAAAGGTGAATATCGTCTACCGCCGCAGACAGCAGGATATGACCGCGCTGCCCGAAGAGATACACGGCACCATTGCCGAGGGCTGCAATCTTATAACCCTTTGCGCACCTGTAAGAATAGAGCGCGGCGAGGACGGCGCCGTTAAGGCACTCATTATCCAGCCTCAGATTTCCGGCAAGCTGGACAAGAGCGGCCGCCCCACTCCCGTTAACGCAAAAGAACCCGAGCGCAGGATCGAAACCGATATCGTTATCGCGGCGATAGGTCAGGCAATTGACTCCGACCACTTCGGTCAGTCCAGCATTCCCCTTGACCGCGACACCATTATGGCTGACGACGCAAGCCGCATCTATGAAAATCCCGGCGTCTACGCCGGCGGCGACTGCGTAACAGGCCCCGCCACGGTTATCCGCGCCATTGCCGGCGGCAAGGTAGCCGCTGCGAATATTGACGTATATCTTGGCTATCACCATGTGATAAGCGAGGATATCGATGTGCCTGACAAGCAGGTTCGCAATATAGTTCCCTGCGGCAGACAGAATATGGTCGAGCGCGTATCCGACCAGAGAGTATGCGATTTCTGCGACGTGGAGCTTCCGCTCGCCGAGGAAGAAGCGCAGATTGAAGCTACCCGCTGCCTGCGCTGCGACCACTTTGGATACGGCCCGTACTGGGCAGACAGGAGGCACAAATGGTAAATATCACTATCGACGGCAGAAGCGTAAGCGTTGCCGAGGGCACTTCCATTCTCGATGCCGCCCGCTCCGTGGGTATCGATCTGCCTACTCTTTGCTATCTTAAGGGCTATAATGACATCGGCGCCTGCCGAGTTTGTCTTGTTGAAGTAAAGGGCGTGGAGCGCCTTGTGGCCTCCTGCAATACGACCGTTGAAGAGGGCATGGAGATACTTACCAACAGCCCCCGTGTCCGTGAGGCGAGAAAGGTAAACGTCCAGCTTATCCTTTCCCAGCACGATTCCAACTGCGCAACCTGCGTACGCAGCGGCAGCTGCCAGCTGCAGAGCGTGGCAAACGATCTGGGAATTTTCTCCCTTGACTACGAGAAGAAGATACCCAGGAATGTCTGGCCTGTGGATTTTCCCTTTATTCGTCATGAGTCCAAGTGCATCAAGTGTATGCGCTGCATTCAGGTCTGCAACAATATGCAGAACGTGGGTATCTGGGATTCCATCAGCTCCGGCTCCCGTACCACCATCGGCGTTTCCCGCGGACGCTCCATCTGGGATACCGACTGCACACTTTGCGGCCAGTGCATTACCCACTGCCCCGTAGGCGCTCTCCGTGAGCGTGACGATACCGATAAGGTGTTTGACGCGCTGGCTGACCCCGAGCGCATCACCGTGGTGCAGATAGCTCCCGCCGTACGTGCCGCGTGGGGCGAGAGCCTTGGCCTGAGCCGCGAGCAGGCAACGGTAAACCGTCTTGCCGCAGCCCTGCGCAAGATGGGCTTCAACTATATTTACGATACCAACTTCACAGCCGACCTTACTATAATGGAGGAAGGCCGGGAGTTCCTTGAGCGAATGCAGAACCGTGACAAGCATGATTTCCCCATGTTCACCTCCTGCTGCCCCGGCTGGATACGCTATATCAAGTCCCACTACCCCGACATGGTGGATCAGCTTTCCACCGCCAAGTCGCCTCAGCAGATGTTCGGTGCTGTAGCCAAGGACTATCTTGCCGAAAAGCTGGGTGTAGATCCCTCGCGCATTTTCTCCATTTCCATCATGCCCTGTACCGCCAAGAAGGGCGAGGCAGCCCTGCCCACCATGCGCTATTATGAGGACTACCCCGATGTGGACGTGGTGCTCACCACCCGCGAGGTTGACCGCATGATCCGCGCCGAGCATATAAACGCAGCCTCTCTGCCCGAGGAGGAGTTTGACACTCCCATGGGTATCGGCACCGGTGCAGCCGTTATTTTCGGCGCTACCGGCGGCGTTATGGAGGCGGCTCTGCGCTCTGTTTATTATCTGGTGGAGGGTAAAAATCCCGATGCCGATGCCTTTGAAAATGTCCGCGGCATGGACGGCTGGCGTGAGGCTGAGTATACTGTGGGCGGCGTGCGAGTGCGAGTTGCCGTGGCCAACGGTCTCGGCAATGCCCATAAGCTTATAGAGGCTCTGCGTAAGGGTGAGGTCAGCTATGACTTCGTGGAAATAATGGCATGCCCCGGCGGCTGCGCAGGCGGCGGCGGTCAGCCCATCACTCCCGATGAGGAGCTGGCGGAGGTTCGCGGTAAGACCCTTTATGGTCTTGATAAGTCCGCGGCCGCCCGTTTCTCCCACGAGAATCCCGCCGTTCACCAGTTCTACGAGTATTATAAGGACGAATACCACGCAAAGCGTCTGCATAAGCTGCTGCACACCGACCACACCGCATGGGAAATAGCCCTGTCTCCCGATATTGAAAAGTAATGAAACTGCCATGGACTCGCGTCCGTGGCAGCTGTTTATTCTTCCGTATTCAAATCGTTTTCGTCTGTGTAGCCGCTTGCTTGCAGATTGAAAAGCTGCGCGTATCTGTTGCCGCGCTGCATGAGCTGGGCATGATTGCCCTGCTCTGCGATTTTACCGTCCTCGAGCAGAATAATATTATCCGCATCACGGGTGGTAGAAAGCCGGTGGGAGATGAGAAGCACTGTCTTGTCTGATGCAGCCCGGGCGATGTCCCTGTTGAGATTGTACTCGCTTTCCGGGTCAAGAGCGGCGGAAGGCTCGTCCATTACAACGAGAGAACTGCCCTTATAGAGCATACGGGCGATAATCAGCTTTTGAAGCTGACCGCCGGAAAGAATAGCGCCATGTTCATCGAAAACCTTGCCATATTCCGTGTGTATGCCCTGCGGCAGAGATTCAATGATATCCAGCAAACCCACCTGCTCAAGGCAGGCGCGCACCTTAACCACGTCTGCATAATCGCGGTCAGCACATGAAACCAACTCACTTATGGGCAGCGAATAGCTTTGGAAATTCTGAAATACGGTGGCAACCTGTCTGCGCAGACTGCGTATATCGTATTCCCGTACGTCGCGACCGTTAATGAGTATGCAGCCATCCTGCGGATCATAAAAACGCAGAAGAAGGCGGGCAATGGTGGTTTTTCCGGAGCCGTTTACGCCTACCAAAGCAGTTTTTTCTCCGCGGTTGATTACGAAGCTTATTCCCTCAAGTACGGGCTTGTCACCGGTGGGGTAGCGGAAATGGACATTGCGAAATTCCACACTGTCTATGTGCTCCAGTTCAATACCTTCGGTATTCTCTATTTTCGGCTCATATTCAAGGAGCTTTCGCAGATGCTTGGCATACATGGTGGCTCGCTGCATACTGGTGCCCATCGAGGCAATGGCTAGAAGATTACTGCGTATGATGTTATAGTTGCTGAGCAGTGCACCCATGTCTGCCACAGATGCTCGTCCGTGAAAGGCGCTTACGGCTATGTAACCGTAAGGGAGCGCATAAGAAAATATAATGCTGTTAGCTGCGGCAAATATATCATTTTTCAGAGATTCGAGGGTGAAGCGGAATTCCAATTGCTGGCGGTTTTTTAGTGCCTTGGTCATAGCGGAAATTAAGGTTCCTATAAGTCCGCTGTATTGCTTCAGATCCTCGGCGGTGTCCTTCTTGTAAAGTACTTCCTTGAAGTATTCTGTTTTGCGCAGAGCAGGTATTGCTTCCTCATTGTATCGCAGAGTCAGTTTGTTCTGATGCTTTCCTATCAGAAAGCCTGCTGCTGCGGAAACAAAGGCGATAATGAGAAATACGGGGTCGATAGCTATTGCGATGGCAACGCCTGCCGCGAAGCCGGTGAAGTTGCTTAGCATACTCGATAACATCATGAAAGTGCTCATGGCGCTGCCTTGACCGTTCTGAAAAGCCATTTTGAGGTCGTTGTAAAACTCGGGATCGTCATAGCTTGCCATGTCTATCTCTGCCGATTTGCGGCTGAAAATATCACTGAACATCAGATCAAGCTTGTGATTGATACGAGTATTTATCGGAGATTGAAAAACTGCGGCACTGTTTACTACGAGACCGGCTGTGGTAAAAACAGCAACGATGCACAGCATATATCCAAGGCTGCGCTGCTCCATTACGCTGTCTATGAGGAGCTTCAGCATAAGGGGAAATACGGCGTTGAGCACTGAGGACATAATCAAGATAAGCGAATACAGAAATATGCCCAGCTTATCAGCGCGCCATACAAAGCTCATCAGGTATTTTATATCGTGTAGCATGGAAACAACTCCTTTCGGTGTAGTAGCACAATTATATTGCGAATTACGAATACTGTCAACTTTTGGAATTATAGCTTGTGTTTATGGTATCGCGTAATTATAAAACTCCCCTGCAGCAGAACGGACTGCGGCAGGGGAGTTTGACGTTTTACTGATCTGCGATGCTGTGGTAATCGGCAAAGAGGGCGCGGGGGGCGTCCTGGAGAATTTCCTCAACTGTCCAGGGCTCGCCGGTCTTCTGCATGCTGCGGAAGACAACGGGCTCCTGATGGAGCTGGATCTGATTGCCGGCAAGGGTAAATACGCTGCCGCTTACAGGTGCGGACTGCTCGGCTGCGAGATAGGTGAGGAAGGGGACTATCATCTCGGGAGTGGGAGTCCAGTCGAATGCGGGGGGCTGCAGGTCGTCGCTTACCATGAGGGGCTTATCCTTGGTCATGTTCACCGTTTCCAGCTCATAGGCTGCGCGGGTCTTGGCGAAGGGGGCGAAAGCGTTGCAGGTGATACCGTACTCTCTCAGCTCGATGGCGGCGGCGCGGGTGAGGCCAACAACGCCTGCGTTGGCTGCGCAGTACTCGGCGTGCTTGATAACGTCGCCCATGAAGGCGCGGCTGGTGCAGTTGATGATGCGGCCGTAGCCCTGCTTCTTCATGTAGGGAACGGCGAAGCGAATGGTGTTGAAATAGCCCTTGGGCTTTACGGAGGTGACCTTGTCCCAAAGCTCTTCACTTATCTCGTCGATTTCGGCAAAGCCGAATGCGCCGGCTACGTTGAAGAGAATGTCGATTCTGCCGAAGTTGTCGATAGCGGTCTTTATAAGACCCTCGGCAACGTCGAACTTGGAAATATCGCCGAAGTAGGCAACTGCCTCGCCGCCCATGTCACGGATAGCCTGAGCGGTGGTCTCGGCGTCGCCGTTGAACTCGGCCTGAGTCTTTTTGTACCATTCCTTTTTCTCGTCACTGAGCTTTTCGAACTGAGCGTCAGTGACCATCTGATTGCCGGTGGAGCTGGGCTTGCGGTTGTTGGTGACGACTTTTGCGCCCTGAGCGGCAAGACCCAGCGCGATGGCGCGGCCTATGCCCTGACCGGAGCCGGTAACTACGGCAACTCTGCCCTTAAGAAGATCGTTCATATATGATGCGTCCTTTCTGTTTTGTGTTTATGGATTAATTCTATCACAAGCAGTGCATAAACGCAACGAAAAAGGGAAGCCGGAAGGCTTCCCTTGGGTGCGATGTTAAGGCGTTTTTTGTTGTTGAAGTGTAAGCTGATCAGTTGCCAGAATTTTCGGAGGTGTCTTCAAGGTCGGTTACTATTGTGTAAAGTTCGATATATGCGGTAAGCATAGCAAGTTCGTTTGTACGGGTTTGCGAGCTGTTAAATTCGGAGAGGGCTTCGCTTAAATTTGCAGAGGCTTCCTCAGTTAAGGCGTAGTCTTCGTCAGACAACGCACCTTCGTTTTCCAAACGCTCCAGTGTGGCTGTGAATTCAAAAAAATCACGCTCTATAGTGGTCACATCGGGTTCTTCCCAATCTCTAATGGTAAGCGCAACTGGTACCAAGGGTTGTTTCGTCGGTAGTAGAACTGGAAAGCACGCCATTAGGCTTTACGTTGATGCTGGTGGTTTGCTCCTTGTTGTCTACCTCGGCGGAGTAAACGAAGCCAATGGGGTCTTCCGATGGCGCATAGCAGCTATATGTGAAGTCCATGTTGATATCGGGGAAGCTTTCAACGGGAGCATAGCCGCAATTCAAAGTAATAAAAGCATTGGAGTGATTGGTTACGGTGATGGTGCTGCCGTCGCCTACCCAACCCGATGCCTTTGAGGATTCCTCATATTTGTGAGTTTGTGGGTTCCACTCTTTTTCACTTTCACCCTTGTATGTAAAAAGCATATTTTCCCATGTTATCTCGACGCTGTATACAACATCACTTTCATCGCCGACTTCATAAATGCCGGAAACGACTATTTCCTGACTGCCGGTATTATTCATATTTGCGGTTTCCGCGGCAAATACGGAAACACTCAGGCCGAGGAGCAGCGCCAGCACAAGGGCTAAGGAACAAAATTTCTTCATGCTTTATAATCCTTTCTCTGTACTTTAAAGCAGGGGAACGGTCAGCTTTTTGGAGAAATTTATGCCATGCTGATGCGGCTGCAATAAACGAAATCCAACCGCTATACCGTACAAATCATATCTTTTGAGCAACATTTTGTCAACAGAATTGCAGGAAAAAATCGGAAAATTTATATTTTCCCTGAACTGATGTCCTTTTTACGGAAAGGTAGCCCGGCCTTGTGGATAATCACAAAATCGCTTCCTGGCTTTATAAAAAACTTTACTTCGCTGAATTTTGCTGTATAATATTTAGTTGAGGAATAAGTGGTACATAGTTCCTGAGAAAGAAGGCTAATTTATGGGTAAATATTTCGGAACAGACGGATTTCGTGGAAAAGCAAATGATAATCTGACTGCTATGCACGCCTTTGAGGTGGGACGCTTCCTTGGCTGGTACTATGGCAGAAACCAGAAGGCTAAGATAGTGGTCGGTAAGGATACCCGACGATCAAGCTATATGCTGGAGTACGCCATAAGCGCAGGCATGGCGGCTTCCGGTGCCGATGTATACCTGCTTCATGTTACTACCACTCCCTCCGTGTCCTATGTCACCCGCACCGACGGTTTTGACTGCGGCGTAATGATCTCCGCATCTCACAATCCCTTTTACGATAACGGCATAAAGCTGCTCAACCGTGAGGGCGAGAAGATGGACGAGGCGACCATAAAACTGGTTGAAGACTACCTTGACGGTAAGCTGGAAATGGACGGACGTCCGTGGAAGGAACTGCCCCTTGCAACGGAAGAACACGTAGGCGCGGTCATCGATTACAGCTCCGGCCGCAACCGCTATATCGGTTATCTCATTTCGCTGGCCATGTACTCCTTCAAGAATATGAAGGTGGCGCTGGACTGCGCCAACGGCAGCGCATGGAGCATAGCTCCCAGTGTGTTCAAGGCGCTAGGCGCGGATGTGCACGTGATAAACGATACCCCCGACGGACTCAATATCAATACCAACGCAGGCTCTACTCATATCGAAGGCTTGCAGAAATACGTAAAGGAAAACGGCATGGACGTGGGCTTCGCCTTCGATGGCGACGCGGACCGCTGTCTTGCCGTTGATGAAAACGGCGAGCTGGTGGACGGCGACAAGATACTGTATATCTACGGTCGTTACCTGAAGGAACGCGATAAGCTGACCAATAATACCGTTGTTACCACCATCATGTCCAACTTCGGCCTGTATAAAGCCTTTGACGAAATCGGCATTGATTATGCCAAGACCAAGGTGGGCGATAAGTACGTCTACGAGCGTATGGTGGAGTGCGGCGACCGCATTGGCGGCGAGCAGTCCGGTCATATCATCTTCTCCAAGTACGCCCGCACAGGCGACGGTATCCTGACCTCGCTGAAAATCATGGAGGTCATGCTGGCAAAGAAGCAGACGCTCAGCCGCCTTGCCGAGCCTGTGGTTATTTATCCTCAGGTGCTCATCAACGTGCGCGTCACCGATAAGAAAGCTGCGCAGGACGATGCTGATGTGCAGGCTGCTGTAAAGGCAGTTGCTG
The DNA here is from genome assembly GCA_964472725.1 of uncultured Oscillospiraceae bacterium. Taxonomy (GTDB): domain Bacteria; phylum Bacillota; class Clostridia; order Oscillospirales; family Oscillospiraceae; genus RGIG6375. The sequence goes on along the minus strand of CAYYLZ010000009.1, from coordinate 12,266 downwards.
ACGAACTTGGTGCAACAGGCCGCATACTCGTCCGCGAGTCCGGCACAGAGCCGGTAGTTCGCGTCATGGTTGAGGCGGAAAGCGAAGAAATCTGCCGCACTCTGGCGGAATCCGTAGTGAAGGTTATCAAGAACAAAGGTTACGCCGTATAATCGACGAAAGCCATATATTTTGCTGCCGAGGAGGTAATGAACATGAAAATTTATCAGGCAGAAAATTATGAGGGAATGAGCCGCAAGGCCGCGGAAATAATCGCGGCGCAGGTGAAGAATAAGCCCGACTGCGTATTGGGTCTTGCAACAGGCTCCACACCGGTCGGAACCTATAAGCAGCTTGTGGAATGGTGCGACAAGGGAGAGCTGTCCTTCGCGCCGGTTCGCAGCGTCAATCTGGACGAATACGTGGGCTTGGCCCCTGAGCATGAACAGAGCTACCGCTATTTCATGCAGACCAATCTGTTTGACCATGTGGATATCAAGAGAGAGAACACCAATGTACCTCAGGGGCTTGCCGAGGATCCCGAGGCAGAGTGCGCAAGATATAATAAGGTTATCCGCGACCTCGGCGGCATCGACCTGCAGCTGCTCGGTCTTGGTCATAACGGTCACATAGCCTTCAACGAGCCGGGTAACGGCTTCGAGTTGGAGACTCATACCGTGGATCTGACCGAGAGCACCATCGAGGCCAATAAACGCTTCTTTGAGTCTGCCGACGAGGTGCCTCGCAGAGCGTTCACCATGGGCATCAAGAATATCATGAACGCCCGCAGCATATTGCTGGTAGTTAACGGCGAGGCCAAGGCGGACATCGTCTGCCGCGCCCTCACCGGCGCTGTCACCACTGACGTACCCGCCTCCGTGCTGCAGCTTCACCCCGACGTCACCATCGTGGGCGATAAGGCTGCACTAAGTAAGCTTGCCGCAGCAGGCGTGGAAGTGTTGGAAGTATAATCAAAACATCTCAATAAAGAACAGGGAGCCACACGGCTCCCTGTTTGTACATTTAGGGGTTCCAAGAAAAACGAGCAGAGGAATTTCCTACCTTGACTGTAACACTATTTTCACCTGTTGCCAATACTTGTATCTGCAACATTCCATCAACTATGGCACAGTTTGCAAGACTATTGTCTGCAATTTCCGCCTCAAAAGAAGAAACTCTCTGACCATTCACATAAACTTCAAATGTATGTTTTCTATCACTGACCCCAATGCCCAAATTATCGTTGTTAAAGAACACAACGCCAGGGCCTGATAAGTACAGAGAAATTTCATCTCTATTTTCATTCTCTTTCGTTTCAGTTGTGGATGTATTCCAATAGAAATTTGCGGTGCTATTTCCTATGGTAATTGTGATATAATTTCCGCCATTCCCAAGCACATCAATCTTCAAGGTTTCTCCAGTTCCACAAGTGCCAATAAATGGGTCTTTAATGTTGCAGAGATATTCAGAGGTTGGCTCACCATTCACTCGCACTTCAAAATAATGCGTACCAAGTCCAATGCCCAAATCCCCTTCTGCTGAAAAAACAATTTCAGGTCCTTTCAGCAAAAGCGTAATTTCCGCTTCTTCAGAATTTAGGGTAGTTTCTTCTGAGGGAGTTTTCTCAGGAGGTTCTGTGGATTCGGGAGTAGGGGTCGCCTCGGGAGTAGGGGTCGCCTCGGGAGTAGGAGTCACCTCGGGAGTAGGAGTCACCTCGGGAGTAGGAGTCACCTCGGGAGTAGGGGTCACCACAGGAGTAGGGGTCGCCTCGGGAGTAGAGGGCACCTCGGGAGTAGCAGTTCTCCCACTGCAAGCACACAAGGACAGGTACATCGCAAGAGCCAAAAACGGAAACATAAACTTTTTCATAGGCATCCTTCTTCCTGTGAAAATAAAAAGTGCGTAGCCGAAGCTACGCACGAAAAACGCATAGCCCCATTGCCGCGACGCAATTCTTTGAAACCCGTAGGGAATGCAAAGTGGAGAATGCGTTTTTGCCAAAGCAAAAAGCACATTCCCTACAAAGTTTCTTTATTGAATGCGCCACAAAAACACTATACTATAATCACTTGTAAAATTCAAGAGACTGGCGAAAACGCTCCTTTTTCTTTTGATGTTATACCAAGGCTGCTCAATGGGCTCGAGTGGGCAATGTTATACATAAAAGGAGAGACTGCTCTTGAGTCGAGAGCAGCCTTGAATGGGGTAGTTTTGTAACCAACCGTGTAACCAACGCGCCAAAATTCGGAGCAATTTGGCACAATTTTTAGAATTCGACATAAACAAAAAATCCTTGAAAACACAATGTTTTCAAGGATTTCATGGAGCTGCTGACCAGATTTGAACTGGTGACCTCATCCTTACCAAAGGCGAATTAACAAAAAATAATTATGAAATTGGCACAAAACAAACTCCATTCATGATATTTTGCCAAGAATTGTTTTAAAATGGAGTTGGTTTTATGTGTGAAAATTTCATGTTTTTCTATGGCCTTATCGTCGGCGTTTTTCTGTGCATCGGAATAACCGCCATTATTCTGCTGCTGAAAATCATTCATCAGCTTGGACAGAAAATAGACGAACTCGATAAACCCCTATAAATACACTGGCCCCCGGAGCGTCAAAACTCCGAGGGCCTTTTTGTATGTGCACTTTCAAACTTCTATCATCTGTTGCATACAGTCCATACACATGATACGCACCGTTTTGGTGGCTCGTACAGAGTTCCCGCAGCAGGGGCATTGGAGTTTCCTTGTGCTGCTGGGTCTGCGTTCGCCGCCGATATTGCCGCCGCTCTGGCTCGTCCCCATGGCTCCAATTCTGATGCCCGGAAAACCGCTGTTTCTTCCAATACGGATCTCGTTCCAGTTTTTTGAAAGTGCATATTCAACAAGCGTTTCCGTGGGGCGTGTATTCCATCCGTATTGACCGCATTTGAAACATTCAAGCCCCCGCTTTTCTGCTTCTTCCTTAAATCGTCCGTTGTGATAGCTCCCGCCCCGGCTGGTTTCCTTGATACCGTTTTCCCGGCAGTACAGATGCACCATTTCATGTATCATCGTGTCAAGGGTTTCTTCGATGGCATAATTCAGGACTTCCGCAGCGATATTCAATTCGTAGGCGTTATCCTCTTTCCGCTGCCAGACCTTGGAGGTAGAACAATGTCCGTATGTTCCCGGCTTGCTCTGCACTGTGATAATCGGGATCGGTAAAAGCCCCTCAAAAAAGTCCTCATTCAGGTGGAAGTAGATTTTTTCAAGCTGTCCGACTGCACGGCTCATTTTGGTAGTCTGTTTCATGGTGTTATCCTCCCATAGTGTAAAGTGTGTGTCAGCAAAGCTGCTTGCTTGCTTTGCTTGATTACCCTACACACGGCAGGAACAGTCTCAGTCAAGGTTGATCGCAGATCACACGCAAACAAAATTTTGAAACAAAAATTTGTGCAGACCTTGACGGGACAGGGCCAGTCGTGTCACTCACCCCCCGCAAAATAAAGAAACGGCCTGAAGCAGACCGTTTCCCATACAATATATCAAAACAGTTTTTTCATCTTTGTGTCAAGCAACCAATCATCGTCATCATCAATCGCATGGTGCTGCATGGCGTTAATCAACTTTGTATTGCTGCTGTCTTTAATTAACGCTTTCAACGAGTTGTAAAATTCCGCAGTATTCATATCAATACGCCGAGTGCAAGCATCTCTGATTGTAGACTCTGTTACTTTACGTTGTACCGCAATTTTCTTAAATGCAGCCGTTGTAATCGCATCTACATCCGTTAAGTTTCGCTCAATTCCCTTGTCCAGATCATCCAGTATTGTTGACTTTAATTCGACGCACACGGCGTAAATATTTTCAATCAGTTTACTCATTTTTAATCCATCCTTGTTTCTTCGCTTTTGACGGTGAGTATAGGCCTACTTAAAATTCCTGCTTTATAGTTGTACTTTTTTAGGTCTTCGGCACTTGCGTTAGGTTTGATTAGTGCCAAAAAAAAGAAAAGCAATTCTAAGTGATTTTCAGGCTTTTTGGAGGATAAATTTCCCACGGTATATTTTTGCCCATCAACATTGAGAATTAATTCCCTTGGACTCCATGTATAATAATTAAAGGCAAGAGAATATCTACAATCATCGGTAATAATGACTGGTTTTTGAGGTGCTGCATCCAATGTTTTTAATTCGCTCAAAAAAGTGTCAATGTCCAACTTAGTCCTACGTCCTAATATCTTGTTTAAGAATCTTTCAAGAGTAGGATTATTTGTATATGCTAATTCACTTTTGGTTCTCCATCTTATTTCCTTTATTCTCTTCCCCTTGATAATAAGGTTTTGTGCGAAGAATTTGATTGTAATTAGCTCTCCATCGCAACAAGCGCCATATGTACTTTCTCTGTAGAGATCATAGGGGTCATATCCAAAATACATCCCGTTTGGGGTAAGATAGTGAAAAGGCAAAGTATTGTATCTTTGCTCAGATTTACGCCGTTTAAAGTATAACTCATTACGTTCTTTGTTAATCGACGCACCTTGCGTTTTTAAAAACTGCTCTGCATCAAATTTGAAGTACCAACACTTTTTATTTGTTATAATTTCTGGCGTAATGTTTTCATTGAATAACGCCCTGTCATCCCGCAAGTTATAGTAATTCAACAAACATGAACTGTGTTCAGGATCAATAGTGGTTTCTAAGTAATGGCCACTACAAATTTTAATTTTGCATGGCACATCGTATGGGCTTCCATTGTTAAAGTAAAAGTCTAAAATTATTAAATTGTCTAAAAATACGCCTAACGAAATTCTTTCCATTTTTGCCCCAACCTTTTTGCTGTTAGCCGTCCCCGTCTCCGTTCTCGTTTGCATACTCTATTCGTTTTCTACGGCGATTTCGCCCGATGTTCTTTCTACTTCTTCAAGATGTTTCAAAAGCACAAACTCAATATAGTTCGTCATGGAACGATGCTCCGCAGTGGCCAGCGCACCGATTTTATCAAATACGTTATCCTCCAAACGCAAAGTAAAAACACGCTTATTTGTCGCCATGTTAAATCCCCCCTCCGAGATTTCATGGCCTTATTTTATTTCATTTTCTTGCTAAAGTATGCGACCTAAAAACAGGTAAGTGACATCACTTTACAATTGAATTGATGCTGGAAGCATTTATTTGCTTTCGCTTGATTATTCCGACAGGAGGTGCTATATTAACCTTGGAAATCAACCTTTTGGAGGTTTGCGATATGAAAAAGAAACTCGTTCCCATTCTGGTCGTTCTGGCCTTGGTGATTGTCGGTGTCGGCAGTTATTTCTTGGGCCAGCGGTCTAACGAGTCCACGATTGAAAATCCCCCGGCGCAGAGCAGCACCCCGGAGGCCACGCCCGATGCAACCACCCCTGAGGCTACGCCGTCAGAGCCCGATTCCGTGATGACTTCCGAGCCTATAACTGAGGAACTATCGGTGGAGGAATTGAACCCATACTTTGCGACGGTGTATGAGTTAATCTGGAATGACCCTATGTACTATCACACCCCATATGGAGACTATCCAATGGAAACGGATGCACTACAGTCTGTAATCGGACAAGCCGGTCATATTTACTTGGATACTTATGGTGAGCAGTATTTTGAGTGGAAATCCAAGATGTTCACCGAGAACATCTACTTACTCAAATTCTCAGGCAATCGCAGGAACATAGTCTTTGCAGAGGTCATGCCAGTCTATGGAACTCCACATGATACACTGGAACCTGTTGGAGAATACTATAGATTTGATGTAATCGAGCCAGCCGAAATGAGTGAGGACGGAAAATGGTTCAGAGCAAAGGATGAAAACGGGAACTATTTCTACTACAAATATGAAGACCTCACTGGAGGTTTATCGGATGCTGAGATTGATGCCCTCTACAAAGAGTTCCAATCTCAAACCCAAACCACAACCCAGCAAACCCAACCCCAGCAAACCCAACCCCAGCAAACCCAACCCCAGCAAACCCAACCTAAACAGGAGCAAAATACTGAACAACCTGAATCTGGGAAGTCTCAATCCACACAGCAACCCGGTTCCTCTGGTGACTCAATCCCCGACTACCTTCTAAACAGCGATTCTCACAGTGATCGTGAAACAAACAATAATCCAGATCCTAATTTTGGAGAAGGATCATCAACAATAGATTCTGACTGGACTCCCGGAGATGACGTGGCAGGAATCACAGGACCCTAAGAAAGGAAGTGCACATACATGAAGAAAAAGACACTAATCATAGTAGCAGTAATATTGGTAATCGGTATAGCACTTCTTGTCTCCTGCGGAAGCCAGAAAACAGCCGCAGATAATACCCCGGCAGAGAGCAGTTCTCCGGTGATTTCTTCGGAACCCACCACGGAACCGGAACCCTCTCCCGTTGTGGAGCCTGAGAGCAGTACCGAACCGGAACCCGCCGTAGAGGCTGAACCCGTCGTGGAACCGGAACCCATTGTGGAACCCGAACCTACTCCCGAGCCTGAACCGGAACCCGTGGAGACCGAAGAACCGGAACCGACACCGGAACCCGAACCGGAACCCACTCCCGAACCGGAACCCACACCGGAAACCACCACAACGAAGACCAACAATAACACCACCACGAACACCAGCAGTTCCGCATCTTCCCAGTTCACCTATCCTCCTGGCTCCAGCACAGCAGGATTACCTGCAGCAGCAATAGAGCAAGGTCTGTACTACCTGACAGATGGCACAGGAGCAATGTATGATCAGGATGGAAATCGTAGAGGTACTTGGGCTGCAGCTGAAGATCCATCAGTTGGTGTAGATACTGAGGAAGAGATGCAAGCCGATCTTGAAGCTCAGAAAGAAGTCAATGATAGAATCTACGATGGTTCTGGTGAGTACTCCGATACTTCCGCATTCAATGGTAACTAAACACAATTATCTGTCGCTCGTCGCGCCGATGATTTTCTAAAAAACTCGCATGGTTTTCTAACCCAAAGTTGAATATACACTTTCAAGGCTCTCTGCCCCCTAACCGGGACAGGGAGCTTTTTGTTGCGACCAAGAACAAGGATAGCTAACCGCTGCCCCTGCCATCTTTTTATGCCCTCTATCCCGGAGGGCTTATTTTATGCAAGAAAAAAGCCAGAGGGTTAGTTTCCTCTGGCTCCTGTTATTTTTGTGCAACTTTCCGATATTGACATCATTTCAAAAAAGAGCATTCCAGAAAGGTCAATATACATTCTGAATTTTTTGATAGACGTGGATGTCAAATCCGGTTAGACGTGGTCAAAAATCGTCAAAATTCGATTTGCTATAATGAATTTGTCGAAAGCGATAAGCGCAACGCTGTGAAAACAGTGTATCGCACGACGCACCTCTTGTCAAGAGAGATTTTGATAGGGGTTTGGCCAAACACCCGGAAAGGGTTAAAAATGGATAATTCCAACAAGAAGACTAATACTCAGAACTCCATCCCCGAGCCCACCCCCGAGCGTGCGCGTATGTATGCAGCGCAGAATATCAAGCCGTATAGCAATGATGAAAATTATGTAGGAAATGCTTTAGAGCGTTTGGGCAAAATACTCCGAATGCTCCGTAGTGACCGCGGTTGGAAAAACAGTGATATGCTTGAGCATTTGGATGTTGAGCATTTCGCCCGCCCTGAACAATTTGCCCGGCTCATCGAAAATAAATGGTCTAAACGGCCTCCCACGGCTGGACAGATGTTTGAGCTTCGCCGTGTGTTTGGAATCAGTCTCGACGCTGTTGCTGACGGTGAAAATCCTTTTATGGTTGAGCAAATGTCGGACGCACGGTTGGTCGAGATGATGGAGCAGATTTCCGCAGAGTTGGCAAGGCGAATTCGGCAAAGATGATTGCCATAACCTCTTCGACCTCAGATGTGATGTTTGAGATAATAGACTCAGGAACAGGGGACGGCCCTCCGGGGCCTCCCCCTCCGCTCCCGGCGAAGTGATGCCATGACCCCGGATAACCGGGCGAGCGCACCAACGGAGAACAACATTACATAAAGGAGGGCGTTTTTATGCCAAAGATTATCGGTATCTCAAACACATCCTTCACTCCGAAGGACAGCACAACCCCCATTGAGGGAACAACTTTCTACACCACCGAAGCCATTGACCCCAAGAGTGGCACCGGCAGCAAGGGCGATAAGTTCTTTCTAACTCGTACCAAGCTGTCCGCTCTGGATTTCACTCCCGCCATCGGGCAGGACGTTGAAGTTCTGTATAATCGCTATGGAAAAGTCGCCACCATACGGCTGTTGAACGATTTGGAGGTGGATTTTGACTGACATTGACCTAAATAGGTTGGTGGAGCTGCTGACGGCCATTCTTTGGATGACCGTCCGCTCCCCCTCTCTGCGGATATTTGCAAGACCCCGTTATCCATGGCGGGAATTAGGGGCCAAGATAAACCCGGATTGCTCCGCTACGTTCACATTGTACTTGTACGGATGGCATTATAAGTTTCATGGGAAAAAGCCACCAAAGCCGCACATGGATCTTCTGGCCATCCAAGCAGACCTTAACGAACTGCTGGCCCCGGATTACGTCGTCAGCGAGGTTCAGGACTGTGATACTTTTGCCAAACTGACGATTTGGCACACATAAAAAGGAGGAATTTAACTATGCTAACGCTATCCTTTGGTATCATTTTAATTTGCGCCGCCCTTTGCGGTTTGCTGATCGCTTACGATTATATTCGTAATCGTCTGGGATTAGACAAGACCTCTCAGCAGTCTGTCTCCGTTCCGAGCCAGCTGACCGTTTGCCCGGAGAATTACGTTCCGTTTTTAGAAAAGGTTTTCATTCCATGTGTGGATGATTTGCATGACGAGTGCGCTCTCGCTGCTCCGGGGAAAACGGCTTTGCATATCGTACCTTTTCCTGATTGCGCGATGGTAGACCCTGTGTATGACCTTGTGTTCTGCTACGATTTTAAGCGGCAATCATACGTTGAAGGTGGCCTTGATAATCTGCACACCAGATATTCAACGTTACCCTTGGAGGATATTGTAGGAAAGCTCAATGGTTCACTTTCCAAATATGCCATTGCTGCTGGACATCGCCCATGTAGCATTGTTGATGCAAAGGACACTGAAAACGGCGTAGTTCGGTTTACCGTGGGGGTGACACCGTGATACCCGAGAGTATACGAACCCAAGTTTCTGTCCATGTTCTGGAAGTCTGGCTCTTAATGCTGGGCTTCCAGCCCTCCGGGGATGATGATTGTGTGACTATTACGGATTACGGCCCCCATCGGGTCTATACCGTGCAAGCACGCATCCCTGACGGCGTTCCTGTTGACCGTCATATACTGCTTGACCACTTGCAGCACTATCTGGATGAGCAAGCCCGTTTGCCCGGTGCTATGCGTTTCAACGCCTACGACATAGAGTTGTACGATAGCCCTTACTGTGGCAGCTACATATTTGCCAGCATCGAACACACCGCCTGACGCACCGCCCAGACACATCACCATAGGGGTCTCGGCTCCCACAAGCCGAGACCAACACAACAAGGCCAGCAGCCAAAGCGAAGCGACCAGCGGAGCGACGGCGGCGGCCTTTTGTGTTGTGATTGTTCCGTTCCCCCGGCGGTGCCAACAGGTTCCGTTGTCTTGGAAAGCATAGTATTACCTTTCCAAGACTTTTGTATTTTGTAGCATTCTTGGATTGCCATTTTCTTCCAGTTTTGTGTCAATTCCATAATGGCAATTATGGTTGCCACCCCGGCGACGACAAGGGACACCTTTAGGGCTACACTGGGTGCAGATAAGGAGGTGATACACATAGCATCTGATACACAATCCCGTAAGTGGCAGTTGACCTTGAACAACTCGGCAGACAAGGGCCTTGACCATGATGAGATCAAGCGCCGTCTGTTTGAACTCCGTTCCGTGGAGTACTTCTGTTTAGCCGATGAGGTAGGCTTGGAAACGCAGACCCAGCACACCCATATCTACATCGTGTCTAAAAGTCCCGTTCGCTTCTCCACTATTAAGCGCCGCTTTCCTGACGCCCATATTGAAGAAGCACGAGGCAGCTCTATTGACAACAAGAACTACGTTGCCAAAACCGGCAAGTGGGCCGCCGACGCCAAGGCCGACACAAGCGTTCCCGGCACATTTGAGGAATGGGGCGAACTGCCAGAGAATGAGCCCGGACAAGGCTTTCGCTCGGACATAACTCAGCTATACGCCATGATTTACGATGGAAAATCCAACGCTGAGATTATGGCGACCAATCCTGCGCTTGCTGTACATATCTCCCGCATGGATAAGATACGGCAGGACATTTTGGAAGCACGGTATAGGGATGAATGGCGTGACCTTGATATAACGTATATCTTCGGTCCAACCGCCACCGGCAAAACAAGGGGAGTCATGGAAAAGCACGGCTATTCCAGCGTTTACCGAGTGACGGACTACGTCCACCCTTTCGACCGCTACGCAGCGGAGACAACTCTCCTGTTCGATGAGTTCCGCAGCAGCCTTTTGGTGGGCGATATGTTAGACTACCTTGACGGTTATCCGCTCAATCTACCGGCCAGATACGCCCCGAGGGTTGCTTGCTACACCAGCGTATTCATCATATCGAACATAGACTTGCGTGAGCAGTACCCCAATGTGCAACGATCTGAGCCGGCAACGTGGAAAGCGTTTCTTCGCCGCATAAATCGGGTGGTGGAGTACCGCAAGAACGGCCCACCCATCGACCACGGCAACGCCATGGACTACATCTTCCCGCCGTCCAAACCCGTCCCCGATTGGGTCAAAGAAGCAGAGGCCGCCGACGATTACGACCAACTCCCGCTTTGAAGTGCACGCATCAACACGAGGGGAGGCCCCCCTCCCCTCAACGATAAGTTTTGTCAATGCTTCTCTGGCAAGTAAATTTGCCACCGGCAAAATGACCCCCACCAAAAAGGTCTGCTATGCTTAGACCATGAAGAGCACCGGAGCTTTTGACATACACGGAGCAAGGGGGACGCCCCACGCTCCACCCCATAAACAAATCGAGGAGAAAAATCGTATGAAGAAAAAAACTGTTTTTGTGGTCTTTGACCGCAGCGAAGAAAAGATTTACGCCCGCAGCGTTACTATCAGCAACGCCGCTCGGGAGTACTACACGGATGAGGAGATTGCAAGGATTGTCGGCCACGGCAATAGCGTTATCGCTTTCCCTGCCGACCAGTACAGCGGCCCCATCCATGAGAGTTGCACTCTCGACATCAAGACTATGGGCGACTATGTTGCCACTATGATTACCAAGGAGGACATTAACAATGATTGAGAACGAGAAGAACATCACCGCTGACGAGATCGCCAGCACCGCCCCCACCACTGAGACCACCGGGGAGCCTGTAACCAATCAGGCCCCCACCGCTCAGACCGACACTCCCGCCGTTGCCAATCTGCCCGAAGGTTACGGCAATCTCATGGAGACCACCCCGGACGGCAAGAAGTTCTTAAAGCGTGACTATGTTGACCGTTACGCCAAGGAACTGGCCGCAGCACTTACCACCGGAACGCCCGCCCTCACCGCAGCAGCTTTCCGCTCTGCTTTCCTGCGTGATGCCAAAAAGGCTCTCCGCCGTGGTGCTCCTGTGGGCCTCATGCTTACGACTGCCGCCAGCTTCGAGGTACAGGCTATCAAGCTGATAGCCAAGAACAAGGCCCCGGCTCTGCTGGTCGATATGATGCACGCCCTCGTTACTGCCGTAACCGACTCAGAATCCTATCAAGCCGTATACTCCCATTGCGACAGTGTATACACGTTCATGCTCCAGATCGAGCGCCAGAAAGGGGGTGATGCTCTTTGAGCGTCCCCATTTCTATCTCTGCTTTCGGTGTTGATTATCCTTCTATCCGCACCGCTGCCGCCACTTTCGGTCTAGCAGAAAGCACCCTCCGTAACCGTCTTTTTCGTGGTCACGCTGTTGAGCCAGAAGTGGCTCTTGTTTGCACTGAACCCGTCCGTGTTGCGTTTATCGGCCTCAACAGCAAGGCATATCACCGGGCTAAATGGATTGACTGCAAGTATGCCACGGCCCGTCAGATTGTGGAACACTACCGCCCCGACCTTGTTGCTGCCTACGATGCCGCCAATCCTACAGGCAAATACAGACCGTTCCATCGCCATACTGAAAACTGACTATCTGGGGAGTTAGTCAAATATAGGGAGTTAAAGAGGGGATCACTCTAAAATAAGGAAGTGACCCCCTCATGGACACCACATATAAATTTGATCCGAAGAATATGCTCCGGAATTGCCCTG